>CALHWG010000067.1 GCA_938036745.1 uncultured bacterium | reverse complement strand
TCTTGATGCCAATTGAAGACGTTTTCTCAATCAAAGGTCGTGGTACAGTTGCTACAGGACGAATCGAACAAGGTGTTGTTAAACTTAACGACGAAGTTGAAATTGTTGGTTTGAAAGATTCACAAAAAACTGTTGTTACAGGTATTGAAGCTTTCAAAAAATCTCTTGATCAAGGTCAAGCAGGTGACAACGCTGGTCTTCTTCTTCGAGGTATTGACCGAGATCAAATTGAGCGTGGACAAGTTATTGCTGCTCCTGGCACAATTACTCCACACACAGAATTTGAAGCTGAAGTTTACATCTTGAAGAAAGATGAAGGTGGACGACATACTCCATTCTCAAAGGGTTACAAACCACAATTCTACTTCCGAACAACTGACGTTACTGGTGAAGTTGAACTTCCAGCTGATAAAGAAATGGTTATGCCTGGTGACAATGTAACTTTCAAAGTTAAATTGCAAGCACCTATCGCTATGGAGCAAGGTTTGAACTTTGCTATCCGTGAAGGTGGACGAACTGTTGGTGCTGGTGTTGTTACAAACATCATCAAATAATAGTTTATAATTCAAAGAACACTCCAAGAGGGGTGTTCTTTATTTTTGTCTAAAATAATCAAATTTGTCGTTATTTTAATTTAATCAAAAGCATGATATAATGTTAGAGTTATGGATATTTTGGAATTATTTAAAATCGTTATAGTTAGTATAATTGAAGGTGTTACCGAATGGCTGCCTATTTCAAGTACTGGCCACATGCTACTATTTGATGAATTTGCCAAGCTTAATTTTTCGAGTGAGTTTAAATCTGTATTTATGGTTGTTATCCAGCTTGGAGCTATAATGGCGGTTATTTTTACCTACTGGTCTAGTTTAAACCCTTTTGATAAACATAAAAATCTTCGTGAAAAAAAGAATACAATTGAATTATGGAAAAAAATATTAATTGGCGCAATTCCTGCGGGAGTTATGGGGATACTATTTAATAATTTTATAGAAAAATATTTCGAAAATATGTGGGTTATTTCGGCAATGTTGATTGTTTACGGTATTCTATTTATTATTATAGAGCAATTTCGAAAAAATAAAAATATAAAGCCAAAAATTGAAAGTTTTGGAGAAATGACTTATTTGGATGCGCTTAAAATTG
>CALHWG010000066.1 GCA_938036745.1 uncultured bacterium | reverse complement strand
TCATTCTTTCGTTGCGTATCTCGTTGGCTTCGTTGTAGAGCAGGTAGTGCTAAGAATACCATCAAGAAGATAAGACCTGCGATAGCTAGCACAAGCACAACTTCAATAATTGTGAAACCTTTTTTATTATTTTTATTAATTAAGTTCATACTGAAAATCCACCTTTCTAATGAACGATTATTGTTGTTATTTTTGTTTACGGTCTGTCCGTATGCAACCATTAAACCATAAGCATAATCATTTTGCAAGCACTTTTTTTAGGATTTTTTAGTTTTCCACAATTTTAATTTATTTCATTAAAATTTTTTTGTAAGAATACCTTTGAGCTGTTCGCCACGAACCGATTGAATCAGCATTAAAACAGCGAATTTCGCCATCACGGATTTCAGAAATTTCAACAAGGGCAGGGTTATAAAGCACGCGTTTTTTATAATATCGCAATTCTTCATCTTTCACATCGTGGCGCCCCGGGAACACCTCTAAAAATTGCACCCTGGCACGGTCGTAAAAATAGTTTTCGAAACCACTTGGCGGAAAGAAAAATGCAGGTTTTAAATTCATTTTTGAAAGAATATGTTGAATATCACCCAAAGTTGCACGAGCTTCAAGCGAAATAAAAGCATAAACACGACCTTTTTTGCTTTTGAAAATTGTGGCTTCGGCTGAATATCCAACCGAAAGATTACGCGAAATAACTTCTTCAATTCCAAAACTAACGCCAAAATGTTTTTGCAAAAATTCTTCAAGATTTTTATCAGAATAAGCGTGATTTTCCATAGAAATATTTTAGCACATTTTCGAAAAAAATGGAAATTTAAAAGAAAATTTGTTATAATCGAAAAATGGAAATTACGGCAGGATTAAATAAAAACCAAAAAGAGGCGGTGGAAACATTAAGCGGGCCGATGCTAATTTTGGCAGGTGCAGGAAGCGGAAAAACCAAAACTTTAACACACCGAATTGCGAATATAATTGCGCACGGCGTAGCGAGTGAGGAAATCTTGGCGGTAACTTTTACCAACAAAGCCGCAAGAGAAATGCGTGAGCGCCTAGCTGAACTACTCGAACGTGATGCAAATGACCGTTTTTTTATGCCCTGGATGGGAACTTTTCACGGAATTTGCGTGAAGATTTTGCGGCTCAAAGGCGAGGCAATTGGCGTTGCAAATAATTTCGTAATTTATGACGAAGATGACCGCCGGAATTTAATTAAAAAAATAATGAAAGATCTAAAAATCGACGAAAAAAGCTTAAAGCCACAAAGTGTTTCAAGCGCAATTTCGAACGCTAAAAACCAGCTTTTAACGGCCGAAGAATTTTCGAACGGTGCGAATTGGGGTTTTGAACAAAAAGTGGCTGAAATTTTCTTGCGTTATGAGGAAGAACGAAACAAAGCCAACGCTTTAGATTTCGATGATTTGCTTTTTGAAACGGTAAAACTACTTCAACAAAATAAAGAAGTTCGTGAATTTTGGCAAAATAAATTTAAGCATATTTTGATTGATGAGTACCAAGATACAAACGCCGCGCAATATGCAATTATTAAAATGATCGTGAATGCTGAGCGAAATATTTGTGTGGTTGGCGATGATTGGCAGAGTATTTATTCTTGGCGCGGGGCAGATTTTACGAATATTTTAAATTTCGAACGCGATTACAAAGGTGCGAAAGTGATAAAATTAGAACAAAATTATCGCTCAACTGAAAATATTTTGAACGCTGCACACAATGTGATTTCGAAAAATCGCAATCGAACAGACAAAAAACTTTTTACCGAGCTTGGTAAAGGCGAGCCAGTTTTGGTGCAAAGCGCAAGAGATGAAAGTGAAGAAGCCGCTAAAATCGCAGGGCAGATTTTTAGTTTTAAAACTGTTGGCGCACGAAAATTTAGCGATTTTGCAATTCTTTATCGCACAAATGCACAAAGTTATAATTTTGAAAAAGCGATGATTCGTTTTCAAATTCCGTATAAAATTTTTGGCGGAACACGTTTTTACGACCGCAAGGAAATTAAAGATATTTTAGCATATTTGCGCGTGATTTATAATCCGCTCGACCGTATGGCTTTTGAGCGAATCGTAAATGTACCGGCACGCGGTTTAGGCGCGGTGAGCCTTTCGAAATTCTTGGATTGGCAAAGTTCGAACGGTTTGGATTTGATTTCAAGCCTACTTCAAGCAAGCGAACTTTCAACTTTAGCCTCGCGAGCAAGAAAATCTTTAGAAAATTTGGGTGAAATTTTTAGAGAATGCCAAATTCTAAGCGAAAATTCTTCAAACCCGAGCGAAATTATTGAACGAATTTTGGAACGCACAAATTATGGCAAAAACGAAAAACTAACCGAAAACGAAGCAACTGAACGCAGTGAATATCTTTCCACTTTAGTGAGTGAGGCAAAAAACTACGCAGATTTAGCAAGTTTTTTGGAAGATGCAGCACTGATGAGTTCAAGCGACGCACAAAGTGGCGACGAGGTGAATTTAATGACGCTTCACTCAGCAAAAGGTTTGGAATTTCCGGTTGTATTTCTTGCCGGAATGGAAGAAGGCATCTTTCCACACAGCCGAGTTTTCGATGCAGGTGAAGATGATCTAGAAGAAGAGCGCCGAATTTGCTATGTGGGAATGACACGCGCGCGAGAAGAGTTAATTTTAAGCTACGCCGAATCGCGAGCAGTTTTTGGGCAAAGGAATTATTCAAGCCCGAGCCGATTTATTACAGATGCCGAGCTGGAATTACCGAAAAAAGATTTTGGCGGATGGAATAATTTTTCAGATAATTACGAAGATGATTTTAGCCAAGAAGTTTCTTTTGATGATTTTTATTATGACGAAGCAGGATTGCAAATTGGCGACCGCGTAAAAAGTCCAGCTTTCGGCGTGGGAAAAGTACTTGAAATCGATGGAATGGCGATTGAGATTCAGTTCGAAAACGGCAAAATTCGCAAATTAAATGCTGAATTTGCACGCCTTGAAAAGCTCTAAAAATTTGACCTTTCGAATTTAATTTGCTAAAATAGATTTAATAATGCGAGTTTTACAACCAATTTATTTTTATAAAAAACAGATCACGATTGCGGGATTTATCTCGCTTGGATTTTTACTTTTATTAAACATTTTTGCAATTGCTGGGCGAAATTCCGCCAAAGCTAGCGGTGAAGGAAACAAAATTTTAACTGTTTTCGAAAATGGCCAAAGATTTTCTTTTAAAACTAATGCAAAAACTGTTCGAGAAGCATTAAATGCGCAAAAAATTAGTTTTTCGAAAGAAGATACGGTTGAACCAAGCCTTGATGGTGAGCTAACAGGTACGGAATATAGTGTAAATATTTATCGTGCAAAACCAGTAATCATTGAAGATGGCGATTCGAAAATAAAAGTAATGACTGCTGCCCAAACCCCACGGCAGATTGTTCAAAAATCTGGAATTAAAATTCATGATGAAGATAAAGTTGCCTTCGAACAATCCAGCAGCATTCTTGAAGATGGAACAACAAACTCATTAAAAATTACACGAGCAAAAGAGATTTCGGTTGAACTTTTTGGTAAAACCGAAAGTTTTCGAACACAAAGCAAAACCGTAGAAGATTTCTTGAAAGAAAAGAATATATCGCTCACAAAAGATGATGGAATTTCAATTGATAAAAAAACCGCAATTTCGAATGGTTTGAGTTTTCGAATTTGGCGAAACGGTAAGCAAACAATTACAACCGAAGAAGAAGTTGCTTTCTCAACCGAAATAATTAAAGATGCGAATAAAGATTCTAGTTATAAAGAAATAAAAGAAGTTGGTGAAAAAGGCTCGAAAAGTGTAACTTATGAAATTGAAATGCAAAATGGTAAAGAAGTTTCACGCAAAAAAATTAACGAGACAGAAATTAAAGCTGCTAAAAAACAAGTTGAGATTGTTGGCACAAAAGTAAATCTACCAGCTGGCTCACACAGCGATTGGTTGAGTGCCGCAGGAATTTCTTCAAGCGACCACGGAATTGCAAATGCAATTATTGGTCAAGAATCTGGCTGGCGAGTCAACGCAACAAACAGATCGAGTGGAGCTTATGGCATTCCGCAAGCTTTACCTGGTTCGAAAATGGCTTCAGCCGGAGCTGACTGGCAAACAAACCCAATTACGCAGCTTAAGTGGATGAATTCTTATGTACTTGGTCGCTATGGAAGCTGGCAAAACGCTTACGCCCACAAAAAAGCAAAGGGTTGGTATTAGTGGCAAATTTGAAATTTAATCAAAAATCTGGTAAAAAGTTTTCGAAAAAATCCAAAAATAGCGAAAATTCAAACTTAAAAAATAATAAATCACTTGGTCAGCACTGGTTGCGAGACAGGGTTGTTCTAGATGGAATTGCAGAAGAAGCTGAAATTAAAAATGGTGATTTTGTACTTGAAATTGGCCCAGGGCTTGGAACTTTAACTTCTTCACTTTTAAAATTTGCAGGTAAAGATGGTGAAGTTCTCTCAATCGAGTTTGATGAAAATTTGGCAAAAAAACTACCAGCGCAATTCCCAGGGAAAAATTTAACCGTAAAAAATACGGATTTTTTAGATTTCGATCTTTCGAAATTACCAAAAAATTATAAAGTTGCTGCGAACGTACCGTATTATATTACTTCAAAAATTGTTGAAAAATTACTCACTAGCGAGAATAAGCCAATTATTGCCGCACTTTTAGTGCAAAAAGAAGTTGCCGAGAGGATTTGCGCAAAATCTGGCGATTTAAGTGTTTTATCAATCGCATCACAAATTTATGCCGATTGCGAACTTGGCCAATTTGTACCACAAGAGCTATTTACGCCACCACCAAAAGTTGATTCACAAGTAGTAATTCTAAAAATTCTAGAAAAAAATAAACTAGAATTATTTAACGAAAAGAATAATCTTAAGATTAGCGAAAAGCAATTTTTCCGTGTTGTAAAAGCTGGATTTGCCGCTCGCCGAAAAAAAATCATAAAAGCATTAAGTGCAAATTTGGCATTAAGCAAAGAACAAACAATTGAAATACTTGCGCAAGCCAAGGTTTCGCTAGATGCACGTGCACAAGAATTAACTATCGAAGACTGGTTTGAAATTACTCGATACTATCTTGATTTGAAATAAAATTTTTACTCAAAACAATAATTAGCTTCATAGAATAAGCCCCTAAGCTCTGGTAGTTTAAGGCTTTCAAGCTGGCTTAGTATGACAATTTTGTTTATGTTGTTTCTATCTTTAAGTTCAGACCCCGTGTTAATTCTATATGCTGAATCAGAAACGGTATTATCCAAATAGCATTCTGCTCCCAAACCAATCATAACAGTACTGTAAAGCTCTTCTGGATAATTTTTTGAAACATATAAAGTCTCTCCACTAGAGCCAGCGCCGTTAGATTCATCGAAAGATCCGACTATTTTATAATATCTAGTCTCATTAGATACTTCTTGTAAGTAACCTTTCAGCATATCCTCTTTTGAGCCAATTTTAATCAGCTTGCCTTTAATCCTGGAGAGATTACTAAAGCTACCATTATTGGTTTTATAGTTTATAACTGAAGCCTTAATTATCGCAAGGTCATTTTTTCTTTGCGCATCTCGTTGCGAACGTTGTAGGGCCGGCAAAGCAACAAAAATCATAAGAAAGATTAATCCAGTAACAGCAAGAACTAAAACCACCTCAATTATAGTAAATCCTTTTTTATTTTTTCTATTATAAAAGATAAAGTTTTTCATACTCTTTAGCATAGCAAAAAAGTATACATTTTTCAATAATATTCCCAACTTTCTCTTTTTCGAAAAATATGTTATACTATAAGCAGTATGACAAAGAAAAAACTTTATATAACAACTGCGATTCCTTATGCAAATGGAGCGCCTCATATTGGAAACGCTCTTGATTACTTAATTGCTGATATTTGGGCGAGATACCAACGCCAGCAAGGAAATGAAGTTCGTTTTCAGGTTGGAACAGACGAACATGGTAATAAAATCGCTGAAAAAGCCGCTGAAAACGGTTTAACTCCACAAGAATATGTTAATGGAACTGTCCAGAATTTTAAAAATTTAATGGATAAAATGAAGACAACTTATACAGATTTTGTGCGTACAACCGATTCTCATCATGTTGGAGCAGCTCAATATATATGGATGAAACTTCAGCCATATATTTATAAAAATACTTATGAAGGATGGTATTGTACAGGTTGCGAGAGTTTTTATACTGAAAAAGAAGTGACTGAATTTCATGGCGTTTGCCCAAACCATCAAAAACCTTTCGAAAGGCTTTCAGAAGAGAATTATTACTTGCGAATTTCAGAATTTACACCAAAAATCATCGAAGCCATTGAGACTGACCGAATGAAAATCGTGCCAGAATATCGCAAGAAAGAATTTTTAAACTTTTTGAAAGGCGGACTTGAAGATGTTTCAATTTCGCGGCCAAAAAAGAATTTAACTTGGGGCGTACCTGTTCCTGGTGATCCAGAACAAGTAATGTATGTCTGGATTGATGCACTTGCAAACTATTTAACCGTGATCGGATATCCAGATGTTGCGGGTTGGCAAGAATTTTGGCCAGCAAATGTGCAAGTTATTGGAAAAGATATTTTACGTTTTCATGCGGGAATCTGGCCGGCAATGTTGCTTGGGCTTGATCTAGCTTTACCAAAAACTCTGCTTGTTCATGGCCACATTTCAAGTAATGGCGTGAAAATGAGTAAATCGATCGGCAACGTAGTTGATCCGAACGAAATTATTGATAATTACGGACTAGATGCTTTTAGGTATTATTTCTCACGGCACATTGCAACTCAAGATGACGGAGATTTTACCTGGGAGAAGTTCGAAAATTCCTATAACAACGAACTTGGTAACGACCTTGGTAATTTGGCTTCACGCGTAGCTAATATGGTTAAACGTTATCAATCTGGCGTGGTTGGTGAAATTCCTAGCGATGAACACGATCGCCACACTTACAACGAATATATGAAATCTCTAGAATTCAACAAAGCAATTGATGAAATTTGGGGATTGGTTCGCGCCCACAATCAATATATTGAAGGCGTAAAACCTTGGGAAATTGCTAAAAAAGCAAAAGAGAATAAAGATGAAGAAAATCATCTGGTAGAAGTTCTTGCACACTCCGTTTCAGGTTTATTGCAAATCAGCAAAATGCTTGAACCGTTTATGCCAGATACAGCCGAAAAACTCCAAACTATTTTTGGTAGTGGCGTAATTCGCGATGAAGAAATTGGCTTACTTTTCCCAAAAATGTATCTTAAAACCGAAGACCCACGTGCCGCAAAAATCGCAGCTGCACAAAATAATCAAGCTAAAAAATAACCAGAACCTCGGCTTTAATGCTGAGGTTTCAACTTTCGAAAGGATAAAATGAAAATCATTGATTCACATTGCCACATTCACGATGTAAATTTTCCAATTCCGCAAGAAGAAGTTTTTGAGAATATGCAAAATTCTAAAATCTCGAAAGCGATTTGTATTGGCGAAAATCTTGAAAATTCTAAAATTGGCGTTAAATTTGCTGAAGAAAATTCTAGCAAAGTTAAACTTTTCGCAGCTATTGGCGTTCATCCGCATGAAGCTGAAAAATACAACCCAGAAGAGTTAGTTTATGAACTTGAGCGGCTTTCGAAAGTTCCAAAAGTGGTGGCCATTGGTGAAATTGGTCTTGATTATTTTTATGAAAATTCCAACCGCGAGGCGCAAAAACAAATTCTAAAAGCCCAGCTTAAGCTTGCTCAAAAGCTAAATCTGCCCGTGAGTTTTCATGTTCGAAATGCTTTCGAAGATTTTTGGCCAATTTTTGATGAAATTTCAAAATTTGGTAAAATTCGCGGAGTTTTGCATTCTTTTACAGATTCGAAAGATAATTTAAACAAAGCTTTAAAGCGCGGTTTGTTTATTGGCGTAAATGGGATTTCAA
>CALHWG010000065.1 GCA_938036745.1 uncultured bacterium | reverse complement strand
AGTTACTTTTCCTTCAATTTGAGCCAGAGCAGAAATGCTTTTCTCTTTCGATTCTAGTGGTAAGCTTTTTGTTTGGAAGTCATAAATTTCATTAAAGGTTGGTTCGTTAATTGTTACCATCGCTGATTGAATTAAGCTCTTAGTTGTTACGCCTGAAACTTTCTGGGTGATAATTTTCTTTTCACCTGTCAAAGAATCTGAAACTTGAAAGGTTACTTTTTCACCAATCGCAGCTTGGGCATTTTTAAAGCCTAGAGGTTCGAGATAGTCCTGAGAAATTGTTACCTCATCTTTATTTTTTGGTTTACCTCCAGCTAAGAAATCAAAGTCAAATTTTTGTCCCTCAACTTCCACTATAACAGATGTAATTGTAAGTTTCTTGCCATCTTTATATTGAATATAGTCTGGTGTTGCTATTTTGTAGAAGCGGGCATTTTTAACGTTTGAAATTTTATTAATTTTTTCAAGATCTTTAGAATTTAGAGCCTGCTGAGCATATCTAGAGCCAGCTTTTTTAGAATCGCCTTCTTTGTATTCTTGTGGTCCAAAAGTTATACCATTGTCCTTCTTTGGTTGAAAATAAATTATAGAGTCGTCACCAAAAACCGAAAGCTGTTTTTGGATATAATCATTTACGCCGATATTTACAGCAGAAGTTAATGCTATGGTAAAAGAGCCGATACAAACCGCAATAATCGTCAAGAAAGTTCGGCCTTTATTTCGCCACAAATTTGATGCTGAGGTTCCAACCATATCTAAAAATTTCATTATTTTTCTCCTTTCGAAACAATTTGTCCGTCCTGAATTCGAATCTGGCGGTCACATTTTGCAGCCAAAGATTCATCGTGCGTTACAATAATTAGTGTAATTCCACTTTCCTTATTTAAACCAAAAAGTAAATCCTCAATTTTTTTACTTGTTTTTGAGTCGAGATTTCCTGTTGGTTCATCGGCAAAAATAATTTCTGGCGAATTTGCAATTGCGCGAGCCACGCAAACACGCTGTTTTTGGCCACCGGAAAGATTTGAGGCTTTATTTTTAGCTTTATCGGTTAGTTCAACAGCTTCGAGAGCTTTTAGAGCAATTTCTTTACGCTTTCTTGAGCTAACCCCGGCAATTTTAAGTGGTAGAATTACATTTTGCAAAACTGTGTCTTTTGGATTCATAAAGAATTGCTGAAAAACAAAGCCAAAAGTTTGGTTTCGAAGTCCATTCAGCTCGCGTTTTTTCATTTTAGCAATATTTTGGCCATTAATTAAAATTTCACCCTCATTTGGTTTGTCGAGCGCCGCCAAAAGATGCATAAGTGTTGATTTTCCGCTACCAGATTTACCGATAATTGCAACGCTTTCACCTTTTTGAATGCTAAAAGAAACACCGTTTAGTGCTTTAAAATACGTATTGCCGTCGCGATAAACTTTGACGAGATTCTTAACTTCTATTAAATTACTTTTGTTCATTAAATTCCTTTCCTGTAACTACTTAATTCTACCAATCATAATCTTAGTTGTCAAATTCTAATTTAAGGTTATTTGTATTCTGAACTTCTCGAGTTTGCGGTTTTAAATTTCGCGAACGCGGTTTGCGGCGTTTTTTTAATTGCGGAATTTCAATTCCTTTTTCAGCAAAAGCTTTCGAAAGATCCTTAAGACCCAAACTTGGCTCTTTTTGTTCAGCAGAATTTGGGCTAATCTTTTTTGGATCAATTGGTGCTTTCGAAAAATCAATTTTTTTCGCTTCAAACATTGGTTGAACTGGCGTAAAATTTTGTGGTTTTGCTGTTGGTTTTATGTTCGGGGATTTTTGGTTCGGAACTCCTTGATTTTTAACTGGTGCAAAAACATTTTCCGCAACCTTTTTCGAAAATTCAACGCCGTTTCGTTCCGCCCAAGCTTTTGTCATTAGTTCTTTTGGCGGCACCAGAATATCGCGGATGCGTTGTTCGATGACGGCTCGTGGCGTGCTATAATTTCGGCGCGTATTTTCAATAATCTTCGCGCTCAAATCATTAAAAGGTTTTGGCAAAGTTAAAGTTGTTGCGCTAAATGGTGTTGATTTTTCGCCGTTAATAATCATCGTCAT
>CALHWG010000064.1 GCA_938036745.1 uncultured bacterium | reverse complement strand
CCTTCGACCTCACGGTCCCAAACCGCGCGCGCTAGCCAACTGCGCCACACCCCGAGATTAACTCGAAATATACAACCATTATAACGCATATATTTCGAAAAATCAAGCAAAAAAATCTATTTTGAATATTTTTTTCGCCATTCTTCAATTTTGGCGTGATGCCCACTTAATAAAACTTCTGGAACTTTCATTCCGCGGAAATCTGCCGGTCTTGTAAATTGTGGAAATTCCAGATTGTCACCATCTGAATAGCTTTCAATTTCGGCTGATTTTTCGCCACCAAGTACGCCGGGAATTAGTCGTACTATGCTATCGATTATTGCCATTGCGGGAATTTCGCCACCAGTTAAAATAAATTTACCAATACTTATTTTTTCGTCAACAATTTCGAAAATTCGTGAATCAAACCCTTCATATCGTCCGCATAAAATAATTAAATCTTCGCCGGAATTAGCTTTTTCTTGGGCTTTTTCTTGATTCCAGATATTCTCGCTTGGGGTCATTGCGATAATTTTTGCATTTGGTGAACTTTTTTTTGCAAATTCAACTGCTTTGAAAAGAGGCTCTGGTTTTAAGAGCATTCCATCTCCTCCACCATAGGGAATATCATCAACTTGCTTGCGTATTCCAACACCAAAATCACGTAAATTAATAATTTCGAAAGAAACTACATTTTGATTTTGCGCTTTCCACATCATTGCATTATTTAAAACTGGTTCAAACATTTCAGGGAAGAGGGTGATCACTTGAATTTTCATATTAATTTATTTTACCATTTTTTAGATTTTTTTGCAAAATGAATAAACTAAAAATCTAGCCAAGATATTATGGCTAGATTTTTAACAAGTATAAGCTCTCAAACTTTCCTTAGTTTGCTCGCATAGAGCTTTGACTTTTTTGTTTTTCCGCAGTTCTTTCGAAATCTAAAACTCCACAACAGATTTCGAACTGAACTATTTATATTATAGCGCAATATCGTCTAATTCTGCAAGCTCTTTTCGAGTTTGTTCTGCGAAAGTGTTTGTGTTTTCCACAGTTGCATCTGTTGAATTTTCCACAGCTTCAGTTTTTTCTTCACTATCGCTAATTTTTAGATTATAATGAGCATTATTTTTTAGCGCCAGAGCTCGAAGAAGTGCACGAAGGCTTTGCGCAGTTGCTCCACGGCGACCAATAATTCGGCCCAAGTCTTCTTTATTCACGATCAAAGTTAACAAAACACCTTTTTCGTCAATTGTGCGCTCAACTTTTACATCTTCTGGATTTTCAACTAAATTCTTAACGATATATTCAACAAACTGTTGGTCTATTGTCATTTTTCAGATACTCCTTTTATTCAGTTTATGCTTTAATTGTATCACTTTTCGAACGTTTTTTCAACCATTCGATTATAATAAAAATTATAGCAAAAATTATCATTAGTATTGCGTAAAGTTCGAAAGCGCGCCCTGAAAGCACACCGATTTCAATCAGTGGTCTAAAGAGAATTGCGGTTACAATAAACGCACTGATCGACCAAATAATAAGAAGGATTCTCCAAAAATTAAGTGGTAGACAAGCGCGAATTACTGAGAGCATTCCGATTGAACCAAGTAAATAATACGAGACTGTCGAAACTTCTTGAGGGATCCAGCCATTAAGCGATCCCCAAATTCGTACGAAAATAACCGAGAATACCACCATTAACGCACTAGGTAAGGCCATTAGGAGTGATTTTTTAATAAAATCTTTTTCAACAGGTTGAATATTTTTTTCGAAAGTGAGAACAAAAGGTGGGAAGCCTTCAACAAACTGGTCGATCAATGTAACTTGAATTGGAATGAACGGGAAAATTAAGAGAAGATTTTTATCAAATAATAGAGCACTTAAAATACAAATAATCGCCAAAATGAACGAATAGATTGTTTTAATCAAGAAAATTGGTGCAATTCTAGCAATATTATTTACGACTCGGCGCCCTTCAAAAAGAATTTCTGGTAAATCATTAAAATCAGAATTGAGTAAGACGAGGTTTGCGATTTGTCTTGTTGCAGGGTCGCCCTCAGCCATCACGATTGAACAATCCGCCTCGCGCAGAGCTAAAATATCATTCACACCATCACCAGTCATTGCAGTCGTGCGGCCAGCTTTTTTAAGAGTTTGGATAATTAGCTTTTTTTGGTGTGGTGAAACTCGACCAAAAATTGCAGTTTTTACAGCGATTTTTTTGAGCTCGGAATCTTTTACTTTCGAACAGTCAATATAACTTTCGAAATTATTAAAACCAGCTTTTTTTGCGATATTTGAAACTGTTATTGGATTATCGCCAGAGATAATTTTGAGATCAATTTTTTGTGAGCGTAAGTATTCAAGTGTCTCGCGTGCTCCTTCGCGAATTGGATCGGTGATTTCTATTAAAGCAAGCTTTGATATTTTTTCAGGTATTTTGATATTTTTATTATCGATTTTTTCTTTCGAAAAAGCCAAAGCTAAAACACGTGATCCACGAGAAAGCGCTTCATTTGCTTGTTTTAGGGTTTCGCCAAAAATCATTTCAGGTGCGCCTAGAAAAAGTGTTCCAACTCCTTCAATTTCCATTGAGCCCCATTTTCGGTCACTTGAAAAAGGAATTATATTTGTTGCTTCTAAGGTAGTTTTATTCTTTGAAAAATATTTACGAATTGCCTGTGCAGTTGGGTTATTGTCTTCGCTAAAATTCATATAAGTTGCAAGAAAATCATTAACTTCGGCCTCAGAAAACTTTTTCGAAAGATTATGGATTGCTTCAACTTTCATTTTTCCTTCAGTAATTGTACCGGTTTTATCAAGGCAGAGAGTATCGACGCGAGCGAGTGTTTCAACGGAATACATTTCTTGAACAAGAACTTTTCGAAGGCCAAGTTTAATAACCGCCGTTAAAAGAGAGGTGATTGTGAGAAGAGCGATTCCTTTTGGCAACATTCCAAGAAGTGGGGTTGATGTGTAAATTACAGCGGTTTTAGCAGGAAGAGCCTTAATTAAGAGCGCTTCGAAAAACAAAGCTAAACCAAATGGGATAATAATTTTACTAGTAAATCCTGCAATTTTATCGAGGGAGCTGAGAATTCTTGAATTAATTGGCTTGTGCGTTTTGGCTTCAACCATCAATTTTGAGACGTAATTATCAGCGCCGACATGTACAACTTCCGCTAAAACATAACCACTTGCCAAAAAACTGCCTGAAAGCAAAACTGCTCCTTTTTCTTTTAGAACAAGGTCGCTCTCACCAGTGAGCATGGCTTCATTGGCCTCAGAAACACCTTTCAGGACAACCGCATCGGATGGAACTTGCTCGCCAGCAGAAAGCTTAAGAATATCATTTATTACAATTTCTTCTGGCATAATTTTTTGCTCGCGAGAAGAGCGGATCACAGTGATTTTTTCTTTACTTAAAAGATTGAGTTTATCGATCATTTTTTTAGCACGAATTTCTGTGGCAATTCCAGAGATTGCATTGAATATAATCACAACGAAGAAAATCAAATTACTCCAAGCGCCAACTAATACTAAAAGTACTGCGATTGCAAAATTTAAAAAGTTAAAAAGTGTGAAAATATTTCTTTTAACAATTTCCCAAAAACTGTTATTGTTATCAATTTTAAAATCATTCACCAAGCCTTGTGAGATTCTTTTTCGAACTTCTGCGGCGGTTAATCCATTTAGTTTTTTACTGTTATCCATATATGTTCTATTATAACATATTTTATTTTTTTATAAAAAGTGTTAATATATACTATATGAATAAAGTTGCAGAAATAATTAACCAATTAATTGAAGAAAAATTTAATATTAAAACCGAGGTTTCTTTAACGCGGCCACGGCCAGAGTTTGGTGATTTTGCAACTAATATTGCAATGCAGCTTGCAGGAAAACTTTCGAAAAATCCACGCGAAATTGCTAAAGAGTTAGCGGGTGAGCTTTCGAAAAACGAAATTTTTGAAAATGTTGAAATTGCTGGGCCAGGTTTTTTGAATTTGCGAGTTTCAGCAAAAAAACTTGAAAAAATATTGAGTCAGGAATTTAGCGATAGATTTGGTTCAAATAATGAAGGTGAAGGAAAGCTTGCTCTAATTGATGGGCCAAGTCCAAATATGGCGAAGCCTTACAGCGTTGGGCATTTGCGACCTGGAAACCAAGGTTGGGCGGCTAAAAAATTACTTGAATTTTCTGGATGGAAAGTTATTACGGACAATCATTTAGGTGATTATGGTACACCTTTTGGAATTTGGGTTGTTGGATTCGAAATGTTTTCAAATGAAGAAAGGTTGGCTAAGCGTGGAGTTTATGAGCTTGGTGATGTTTATATTAAAACTAAAGCCGCAATGAAAGAACAGGGTGAAGGTGGTGAAATTGAGAAAAAGGCTGAAGAGTGGCTTTTGAAGCTTGAAAATGGTGATGAAGAGGCTCTAAATTATTCGAATAAATTTAAAGAAATTAGCCTTAAACATATTCATGACGTAATGGCACGATTAAAAATTTCAACAGATTATGAGTATGGTGAAGCATTTTTTGCACCAAAAGGAAAAGCAGCGGTTCAGAAATTAATTGAAAGCGGTGTTGCGGTTCAAAATGAAGATGGCTCGGTAATTGTTCCTCTGGAAGAATATGGTTTTGATGTGCCACTTTTGGTGCAGAAGAGCAATGGTGCAGCACTTTATGCTACAAACGACCTTGCCACAATTTTATTCCGTGAAGAAGAATTCGCTCCTGATAAGGTTATTTATTCGGTTGGCGCAGAGCAACAGTTCTATTTCTCACAAATTTTTGCAATGGCGAAAAAACTTGGTATTAAAACTGATTTATATCATCTTTGGTTTGGTGTTATTGACCAGCTTAACGAAGACGGGACTCGTGAGAAAATGTCTTCAAGAAAAGGTGTAGTTCTGATGGAAGAGCTACTTGATAAAGCTGAAGAGCGTGCCCGTGAAATTGTTGCCGGTCGAGATGTGAGTGAAGAAGATGTGAAAAAAATTGCACTTGGTGCGATTAAATTCTCAGATTTTACAGCAGATAGGCGAACTAATATTCTTTTTGACTGGGAAAATATTTTTGCATTAACTGGATTTTCTGGCCCATATGTTCAGTATTCAGCGGTTCGTGTAAATAATATTTTAAGGAAAGAGCAAAATTTTGAGCTTGTTGATTTCGAAGAATATGATTTTGAGGCTGAAAAAAATATTATTTTACAACTTTTAGCCTTTCCTGAAACAGTTAAAATGGCGGTTCGAGATTTGGAACCACATAAAATTTCGAAATATCTTTATGATTTAGCGCGCGAAATGAACCGATATTACGAAAAAACACGAGTTTCTGATGCGCCAGAAATTGAAAAATCTGCACGATTAACTCTTCTTAAAAAAGTTTCGAAAACTTTCGAGAACGGCTTAGATTTGTTAGGAATTGAAATTCCAGAAAAAATGTAAATTAGAATAATAAAACTCGAGAAAATAAATCTCGAGTTTTATTAAAAGTTAATTTCTTTAAGAATTTTGTCGATTTTAAGGCGAGTTCGAAGATTTGAGCTTTTATTTACGATGAAATAATCAGCAATTGCGATTGGGCCACCTTTTTCAAGAACTTCAATTTCATTAAAGTCACGGTCATTAATTTCGGCCAAAGTCATTGCTCGCTCGGGGCGAGAGGAAATTCGCTTGTGACGAAGATTTTTTGGTGGAACTAATGCTATAACTTTTAATTCAGTTGGAAAGTGTTTTTTGAGAATTTTATATTCAGTCCAAGTGTAAAGACCATCAGCAATAATACGTTTTTGGCCAGACTTAATGAGATTTTGAATTTGCTCAACAATTTTATTTACAATTATATCTTTGCCAAAATCTTCACGTAGTTTTGTGCGCATCATTTTTTCATTCGCTGGTGTGATTTCAAGATTTTCGTCTTTTAGTGCTTTCATTACAACTCCGCCAAAATAAACGCTCGGATAACCTTTTTGTTTTAGATAATCTGTAGCGGTGCTTTTGCCACTTCCGGCCAGTCCTACTAATGCAATAATTTTTACAGAATCACTCTTTTTTTGGTTTTTAAGTTTTAGAATTTGTTTATTCATACAATTAGATTATATCATAAAAATACAAAATAATAAATTTAAGCGTTTTTTAAGAATGATTCGTTATAATAATAACGTAGCATTGCTACAAAAGGAGGAATTATGAAAAATACCACTAAAATTTATTTGAGCAAACAAGGATTTAAAGAATTAAAAAAGAAAATTGCAAAGCTTGAGCATGAACAAAAAATGCTTGAGATGGAGCTTCGTGATGGCGATATTAAAGAGGATTTACTAAGGCAAAATGATATTTTCGCACGAATTGATGCAATTCGAAGTGAAATTAATGAAAAGAATTTTCAAATTCATAATTCAAAAATTCTACCTAGGAGCAGGAAAATTAGTTCAAAGGTTTCTATCGGTTCATTTGTGGAACTTTTCGATCGTGCAACTGGGCGAATTATGAAATTTCGAATTGTTGAAAGTTTAGAAGCAAATCCGCTTATTGGTAAGATTTCTGCCGAGAGTCCTCTGGGAAAAAGTGTGCTTGGCCGAACAGTGAACGAAATTATCAGTTGGACGGCAAATTCTCAAAGTATGAATATGACTCTTGTGGCGATTCGCTAAATTCAAACTTAAAAAGGCGTTAAATGCGCCTTTTATTTTTGTTGAAACATGCTATAATTTAATATAAGTTATTATCGTTCGCGTATTTTTTATTAGGTATTTTGTGTTTTAAAAGGAGGGAATGAATGGAAATTGGACTAATAATTATTATTGTAATTTTGGCATCGGTTTTGATTTTTCAGTCTTTTCGAATTTCAAAAATTGTAGCTTCGAAAAATGAAGACCAAAGTGTAAATTTGCTAAAAATGGATGTAATTGAGCTGAATAAAAGCTTAAACAGAATGCGCGAAAATATTGATGCTAACCTAACCAATTTTAATGAGAAAGTTTCAGAAAAGCTTGAGAGAAATAATTTTCAAATTCAAAATTCAATGGCTAAACAGATTTCTGAGAGTTCGAAAATTGTTGAAGAAGTTTCGAAAAGGCTTACAAAGCTCGATGAAACAAATAACCGTGTTGTGAATGTTGCGGACGAGCTAAAAACACTTCAAAATGCCTTACAAAATCCAAAACAGCGTGGTGTTCTAGGCGAGTTTTATCTTGAGCAAGTTCTTGAAAACGTTTTGCCACCGAATGCTTTTGAGATTCAATATAAATTTAAAAATGGCGAAATTGTCGATGCAGTTATTTTTCTTGATAAAAATAAGATTTTACCAGTAGATTCAAAATTTAGCCTCGAAAATTATAATCGGATGGTTGAATCTGAAGGTGAAGAGCGAAAGATTTTGGCGAAAAGAGTTCGCGATGATTTAAAAATGCGGATTGATGAAACTTCGAAATATATTCGCCCGAATGAAAATACCATGGATTTTGCTTTTATGTTTATTCCTAGTGAAAGTTTGTATTATGATGCTCTAACTGGAGTTGTTGGTTCGCAGGGTTCAGAACGAGATTTGATCGAATATGCATTTCGTGATAAGCGTGTAATCGTGGTTAGCCCAACTAGTTTTATGGCGTATCTTCAAACTGTTTTGCAAGGTTTGAAATCATTAAAAATTGAAGAGCAGAGCAAAGAGATTCAAAAGCGAGTTGGACAGCTGGGTGTGCATATTTCGAAATACGAAGATCTAATGCAACGTCTTGGAAAATCGCTTGGCACAACTGTTAATCATTTTAATAATGCTCATAAAGAGCTTGGTAAAATTGATAAAGATGTGGTGAAAATTTCGGGTGAAGATAATAAAATTGGAGTTGAGCCACAAATACTTGATAAACCTCGTGAATAAAATAAATTTAAAAGAGCAACTTTCGAAAGATGCTCTTTTTATTGTTGGTAATTATTTTTCTTCTTCAATTGATTTTTGGATTAAGTGATTTAGTGCAAAGCCAAGGATTCCGCCAATTAATGCTGCACCGATATAAATTGCAATCGCATAAGGAACGTTCTGTTCTTTTATGGTAAACGCTTGAAGTGCGAATGCTACTGCTGGGTTAATTATTGCTGAAGATCCGATTGATGTTGCGAGAGACCCTGCAATTAAAACTGCCAAGTATAAACCACCGCCAACGCCAAGTGCTTTTGCCATATTTCCGTTCTTTTTATTTGAAGTTATAGTTGCGACAGAAAATGCAAAAATAAATGAGCCAATAAATTCAGCAGCAAGCACTAGCATTTCCTTGTCCTTTGGGATCGGGTTTGCAGTGAATAGAGTCGGTTTTTGACCATATGATTGTAGAGTATCTTGTGTGCCGACAAAGGCATTCAAAAGCATAAAAGCAACCATCGAACCTAAAACTTGAGCTACGATATAAAAAATAGCTTTAATTGTGTTAATCCTGCGAGTTGCCCAAGCGCCGATTGTAATTAATGGGTTAACGTGAGCTCCACTAATTCCTCCAGCAATTAAAACAATTGACATAAGAATAAACATTACACCGATTGGTTGACCTTGACTAATAATAATACCAGCCGCGAGTAGAAATGTTCCAATAAATTCAAGCGCTACTGCTGAAATAAAACTTGGTTTTGAAATTTCCTCAAGAAAGATAGTGTCAGTTTTCTTATCATTCTTAACGATAGCTTTAACCGTTTTTTCAACTTTCAAAACTTCTTCAGTTACTTTTTTGTGAGCAGTCTTTGAAGATTTCTTTAAATTGGCTTTTTTTGTTGCCATCTTCCCTCCTTATTTTAACTTATGTTTATATTTTATCATAAACTTTTCGAAAATGTCAAAATCTGATACAATATAAATATGGCTTTATATGTAAAACAAGATGATAATCGAACTGAGTTGCAAGAAAAGATTGCAGCAGAGCTTCGTGAAAAACAGATTAAAAACTCACTCAAAGAGGGGGGCGAAAATCCAAATAGTAAAGGAGAAATCGTTCAGCCTGAAGATAGCGCGTATCTTGAAGGGACAAAAGAAACCACAGGGCTAGCTTTTATATGGCTTTTAGTTTTTGTGGCAGTTTTGGTTGCGCTTGGGCTTTATATTTGGGTGGCATCACAGCGAGTTTAATTTTTTAAAAATCGACAAAAAGATACTGTTATGGTATAATTAAAGATAATTATGGAACAAATTCAACAGATTAGAAATGAACTTTTGGCGGAACTTCAGGTACTCGAAAACCCGAGCGATATTTTGAAATCGCCAAAAATTAAAGAACTTTATAAAATTATTCCAACTCTGCCAAATGAGCAAAAAGGTGAATTTGGTGCAAAGGTGAATGATTTAAAAAATGAAATTCAGGCTGAAGTTTCGAAAAAACTTGAAGAAAAAGAGAACGCAGAAGTTGAAGAAATTGATATTACCGCACCTTTTGCAGAAAGCTCGCGTGATAAAATTTCTCAAAAACCGCAACTTTTGAGTGCGGAAAATGGCTCGAAACATCCGCTCCAAAAAGAGCTTGAAAAAGTGGTGGATATTTATACACGAATGGGTTTTGAAGCAGTAGAATCTCGCCAGATCGATAACGACTGGAATATGTTTGGTGCGTTAAATTTCCCTGAAAATCACCCAGCGCGAGATGGCTACGATACTTTTCGAACTGAAGAAAACTTTATTCCACCAGCTCATACCTCAACAATGCAAAACCGTGTTTTGAAACATGGCAAAAAACAACTCGAAGAGGAAGGGCAAATTGCGCATGTTTCTTATGGGCGAGTTTTTCGTAATGAAGATTTAGACGCTACACACGAGCATACTTTTTATCAATGCGAGGGCGTTTTCGTGAGTAAAAATGCAAACTTAGCGCAAATGCTTGGTACGCTTCACGCTTTTTTCGAAGAATATTATGGTCAAAAACTAGAAATTCGCACTCAGCCGGGCTATTTTCCGTTTACTGAGCCAAGCCTTGAGTTTTTAATCGAGAAACCTGAGGCGCTTGGTGGCAAAAAAGGTGAATGGCTTGAAATGCTTGGCTGCGGAATGATTCATCCAAATGTTTTGGAAGCTGCCGGAATTGATAGTAAAAAATATCGTGGTTTTGCCTGGGGTGGAGGAATTGAGCGTCTCGTAATGCTTAAATATGGAATTTCGGATATTCGTTATTTCGAAAGCGCAAAATTAGAATTTCTAAAGGAATTTTAAATGACCGAGCAAGAATGGAGAGAAATAGACAAAAAGCGATCTTTAGCGGGTTTAAAGGTTGCTTTGATATTTTTTGCAGCAGCCATTATATTTTTCGCCGGAGTTTCAGCCTTTACAGAAGAAGACACTCGTTGTGAAGCTTTTAGTAGAGGCAGGCAACGTTTTTATTGTAAGATTTTCGAAAAACCTATTGCTGATATGATTAGAAATATTTTTGGATTAAGAAGGAGTGATAAATGATAATTTCAGTGAATTGGCTTAAAAAATTTGTTCCAGATTTGCCAGATATTGGTGAGCTTTCGAAATTGATTGGTGCAAGGCTGGTTGAAATTGAAAGTATTGAAAATTTGGGCGAAAAGTATAAAGATGTGATTATTGCTAAGGTTGTTTCTGCGCAGAAAGTTGAAAATTCAGATCATTTAAATCTATGCAAGATTGATGATGGTGGTGTAAGAAAAAATATTACTCGCGATGAAGACGGGTTTATTCAGGTGGTTTGTGGTGCACCAAATGTGCGAGCTGGTATTTTTGTGGCTTGGCTTCCGCCAGAGTCAATCGTGCCAGAAACTTTTGGTGGTGATAACTTTAAGCTTGGCGCACGAAAACTAATGGGCCATATGAGTAACGGAATGATTGCAAGTCTTCGTGAGCTTGGTTTGGGAGAAGAACATGATGGTATTCTTGAAATTTCACCAGAGGTTTTCGAAAACGGTGTTCAGGCAGGTGATTCTTTTGCGGAGAAATTTGAATTAAATGATTTTCTGCTCGAAGTTGAAAATAAAAGCTTGACTCATCGCCCAGATTGTTTTGGAATTGTTGGCTTTGCTCGTGAAGTTGCAGGAATCTTGGGGCAAAAATTTGTTGAG
This sequence comes from uncultured bacterium, assembly GCA_938036745.1. Classification (GTDB taxonomy): domain Bacteria; phylum Patescibacteriota; class Saccharimonadia; order Saccharimonadales; family Saccharimonadaceae; genus Nanogingivalis. The sequence continues at coordinate 11,675 of CALHWG010000064.1, read as the reverse complement.
CCAGATTTTATAAGAGGCTTGAATTTTAAAGCTCAAAGCAATAAAACGGTTAAAGTTGAAATTCAAGATCCTGAAATTTGTGAACGTTACACGGCGGCAGTTTTTGATATCTCTAAAATTTTAAAAAATCCAAATTTAACAATTGCAAAAACTTATCTTTTGCGTTCTGGAATGCGGCCAATTGATTCGATAACTGATTTAGCAAATGAACTTATGCTTGAAACTGGGCAACCACTCCATACATTTGATTTTGATAAATTAGTAAAAATTAACGGTAGTGAAAACATCAAAATTACCGTTCGAAAAGCTTTCGAAAATGAAGAATTAGAGCTTTTAGATGGCAAAAAAATCAAAATGAACAACCAAGATATCGTGATTGCAATTGGTGAAAATGCTGAAACGGCCGTGGCGCTTGCTGGCGCAATGGGTGGAGCTTCGACCGCAATCGATGAAAATACAACACGAATTTTAGTGGAAAGCGCTACATTTAATCTTTATAATTTGCGAAATACACAAATGCGTCATGGAATTTTCTCGGAGGCAATTACGCGTTTTACGAAAGGTGTGCCAGAAATGATATCGCGAAAAGTTCTTTATTTGTTTGGCGTGCGAATTTTGGCGCTTGGCGGAGAATCTTTGAGTGAGGTTGTAGATTCGAACAGTGATTTTTATTACAGTAAAACTGAAATTTCAGTTTCGAAAGATAAAATTAACCAAGTTTTGGGAACAGATTTTTCGAATGAAGAAATTCAGCAAACTCTAGAAAATGTTGGAATTTTAGCAAAAAATGAAAATCCTGAAACTTTTATGATTCCATTTTGGCGAAACGATCTACATATTGAGGAGGATTTAATTGAAGAAGTTGGGCGATTGAATGGTTATGATAATATTAAATTGCAACTGCCAAGTCGAACTTTTAAAGCGGTAAAAAAAGCAAAAATCGACTTGCTTCAATCTGAAATTCGTGATATTTTAGCAGCAAGCGGTGCAAATGAAGTTTTGACTTATAGTTTTATTCACGGTGATTTGCTTGAAAAGGTTGGCCAAGATCCACAAAACTCTTACAAGATTATCAATTCAATTTCGCCAGATTTACAATATTATCGCCAAACTTTAATGCCAAGTTTGCTTTCTAAAATTAGTCAGAATATTCGTGCAGGTTTTGGTGAATTTGCAATTTTCGAAATGAATAAAATCACTGAAAAATCACTCGGTTTGAATGATGAGAGTGTGCCAGTTGAACAGAAGAAATTGGCGTTCGTTTATGCAAAAAATAAGGGCGAAAATGCATTTTATGAAGCAAAGAATTATGCAGAATTTCTATTTAAAAAGCTTGGTTTAAATGTAGAATTTGTGAAATTTGAAACTGAAAAATCACCACTTTCAACTGAATTTGAACCAAAACGTTCGGCCTTAATGAAAATTTCTAAAAATGGCAAAATGACGATTTTAGGTGTAATTGGTGAGTTTAGAAAATCAGTTCAAAAAGCTCTAAAACTACCAGAATCAACTGCTGGATTTGAGCTTGATTTGCAAATTTTACTTGAAAATATTGAAAATTCGAATGTTAAAATTAGGGATTTTTCGAAATTCCAATCTGTTGAGCGTGATATTTCGATTAACGTTGAAGAAAATCGCAAATTTGCTGAAATTTTTAGTATTTTTGAGAATATTTCTGATGAATTTAGTGAAATTAATATTGAAACTTCACCGATTGATATTTTTAATAATTGTGATGGCTCAAAAAATATTTCAATTCGATTTAAGATTACGCCTTTCGAAAAAACTTTGAATGGTGAAGAGATTCGGGAAATTATGCAAAAAATTGAAGAAAAAGCCATAAAAAATGGCGGAAAGATAATTTAGGAGAAAAGATGGCAACAAAGAAAAATTCATTACAAACTGGTACACCAGCTTGGCAGAGATATTCAATTTGGGTGATTTTAATTTTAACGGTCGTTTCGACTGTGGCACTTTATGTTTCTTCATTCTTACAGACTGAGAGTAATTCAGAAGCACAAAAAAAACAATCGCAAGTTTTGAAAAAATACCAAGATTACAGAAAAAAGGTTGAAGAGCAGGCGAAAGAACTTTCAGCCAAATATTACGACAGTTTTAAGGAATATGAAAAAGCTCCAGTTGCATTTAACGCTGCGAGCGTAAAAGAACTTACGAGAAAAGATTTAAAAGAGGGTAATGGTGAAGAATTTACAGATTCAACAACGAAATTCCAGGCTTATTATATTGGCTGGAAACCTGATGGTACAGTTTTTGACGGAAGCTTTGAAAATGGTAGGTTAAAATCGCCAGTTGTTTTTCGTAAAGAGGGCAAAAAATGGGGCTTAATTGAGGGCTGGAGTGAAGGTCTAAAAGGAATGAAAGTTGGCGGAATTCGTGAATTATCTATTCCTGCGGATAAGGCTTATGGTGCTCAGGGCTCAGTTAATCAGGAAGATTCTTCAAAAACTATTGGCCCAAATACACCTTTGAAATTTATCGTAATGTTAATTCCTGAATTCCAAGAAATTCCACAGCCAAGTCTTGAGGAAAACTAAAATGACTGATTTGGTAATTATTGGTTCAGGGCCATCTGCGTTGAGTGCGGTAATTTATGCTGCACGAGATGGCTTGAGTGTGCGAGTTTTCGAAAAAGTAGCTTTTGGCGGAATTGCAACAACTTCAGATTTAATTGAAAACTATCCAGGTTTTGATGAGGGAATTTCTGGGCTTGAGCTTTCAAAAAAGATGCGAATTCAGGCTGAAAAATTTGGTGCAAAATTTGATTATGGTGAAGCTTTAGGTTTTGAAAATCTTGGTAATTTTGTGCGATTAGATATTGATGGCGAAAAATTTGATTCAAAAACAGTTTTGATTGCAACGGGAAATTCATATAGAATGCTTGGTTTGCCACGAGAAGAAGAGTTTTTTGGGCGAGGTGTTCATACTTGTGCAACTTGCGATGGTCCATTTTATGCTGGAAAAGATTTGATTGCAGTTGGTGGCGGTAATTCTGCGGTAACTGAAGCTCTGTTTTTGAGCCGATTTTCAAAAGTTAAGCTTTTAGTTCGGGGCGAAATTTCGGCGCAAGCGGTGTTGCAAGAGCGACTTTTTGAAGCAGTTAAATCTGGTAAAATTGAGTTATTTTTAAAAACTGAAATTAAGGAATTTATTTTCGAAAAGGCTGATTTTGGCGAAAAAATTATTGGTGCTCGTATAAAACAACAAACTGAAGAAGGTGAAAAAACTTTTGAAATTAAAGCTGCGGCAATTTTTGAATTTATTGGATTGATTCCGAATTCTGGTTTTGCAAAAAAATCTGGTGTTGAAGTTAATAACTATGGTGAGATTGTTGTAAATAGCAATTTCGAAACAAATATTCCAAGAGTTTATGCTTCTGGTGATATAATTGAAAATGCACAAAAACAGATTGTTGTAGCTGCGGCAACTGGTGCTCAAGCGGCAATAAAAATCTCAGAATTTTTACACAATGAAAAATAGGGTTTTATTGCCCTATTTCAGTTTTCGAAAAAGTGAAAAATATCCCCAATCGTGATATAATGGAATATAATGAAAAAGTTAGTGATTATTGACGGAAAAAGCGTATTTTATCGGGGCTACTACGCTATGGGTAATTTGAGTCTTGAAGACGGAACACCGACGGGTGGCGTTTATGGTTTTGCCAGTTTAGCTTTTGAGGTTATTCGAAAATTAAAACCAGATTATGTGGTTGTGGCTTGGGATAAAAAAGGAACTTCAACTGCAAAAAGAAGTGCGATTTATCCTGAATATAAAGCTGGGCGAAAAAAAGCGCCAGATGATTTTTATGAACAGATTCCACTTTTAAAGGATTTTTTGAAGACTTTAGGTTGGCCTCTTTTTGAAACTGATGGTTATGAGGCTGATGATATTTTGGGGACTCTAGCGGTTCAAGCAAATAAGCTTGGAGTTGAAGCAAATTTAATTACTTCTGATCTTGATATGCTGCAATTGATTGATGAAAATACTAAAGTTTTCGCAATGAAACGCGGATTTTCGGATATCGAAGAATTTGATCTTGAATATTTTGAGAATAAATACGGCTTAAAACAATCGCAATTTTTAGATTTAAAAGCACTTCAAGGTGATTCTAGCGACAATATTCCAGGTGTGCCAGGGATTGGTCCAAAAACTGCTACGCAACTTTTGCAAGAGTTTTTTACGCTTGAGGGAATTTATGAAAATCTTGAAAATATCAAACCAGCTTGGCGAAAAAAACTTGAAGCTGGTAAAGATTCAGCGTTTATGAGTAAAAAAATTGCTGAAATTTTTCTTGATGCACCAGTTGAGCTTAACTTTGAAGATGCCGATATCCGTAACTTTAATTATGAAGAAGTTTTAAAAATGCTTCGAAAGCTTGAATTTAATTCTTTGGTGCGAAAAATTCCAAAAGAGATGAAAACTGGCTCAGAGGATTTTGAAACAAAAAATGAAAACCAAATTGGGCTTTTTGAAGAAGTTTTGAAATCTTCTGAGATTAATATTTTGCCAGAAATTTCTGCTGAAAAGTTTTTCGAAAAACCACAAGATTTGGTTTTCTTTGATTTTGATACTCAAAAATTAAAAATTTTAGTTTCGAATTTTGAAAATATTGCAGAATTTAATTTTATGGAATTTTCGAAATTTTCTAATTTCTTCAAAAATGTAAAAACAGCTTTCTTTAATGCGAAAGAAACATTTCATAAAATTTTTAATGCTGGCATTGACTTTGAAGATTGGGGTGAAATTTACGATATCGAGCAATTGGAATTTTTGTTGAATGCTTTAATCCGCGATAAAAGTTTGAGCGGGATTTATGGCGAAAAAATAAATGAAGATGATTCGAAAGTTCGAATTTCAGCAATGCGGATTATTTTTGAGCGTCAACAAAAAAAGCTTGAAGATTTGCCAAGAATTCGTGAAATTGCTAAAAAGTTAGATTTTCCAATGAGTTTGGTTTTATTTAAAATGGAAAAAGCTGGTGTTGAAATTTGCCCAGAGATTTTTGCTAAAATGAGTGTGGAATTTGCTGGTGAAATTTCAAAGATTGAGAACGAGATTTTTGAAATCGCTGGGCGAGAATTTAATGTTGCTAGTCCATTGCAACTTTCGAAAGTTCTTTTTGAAGATTTGAACCTACCGACAAAAGGTATTAAAAAATCAAAAAATGGCTTTTCGACAGGGCAAAAAGAGCTTGATAAATTACGAGAACATAGCCCAATTATTGAAAAAATTGAGCAATTCCGTGAATTTTCGAAATTAAAAAGTACCTATGTTGATGCTTTGCCAAAATTAGCAGATGAAAAAAATCGGATTCATAGCAATTTTGCGCAAGATGTAACAACGACGGGGCGGCTTTCTTCAAGTAATCCTAATTTGCAAAATATACCGATTCGTTCCGAACTTGGGCGGCGTATTCGTGAGGGCTTTGTGGCGAAAAAGGGGAATCTACTCGTTTCAGCAGATTATTCGCAGTTTGAATTGAGATTGGCGGCAGTTTTGGCAAACGACAAGCCTTTGATTGAAACTTTTGAAAAAGATTTAGATATTCACGCAAAGACTGCGAGCGAGGTTTTTAGTGTTCCAATTGATGAAGTTTCGAAAGAGCAACGACGCGTTGCTAAAATTATCAATTTTAGCGTTCTTTATGGCGTTGGGGCTCACAATCTTTCTGGCACGATTGGGGTTGGTTTTTATGAGGCGAAAAAATATATTGAAGAGTATTTTAATGCGCACAAACCGATTCGTGAGCTTATGGATAATACATTGAAAAAAGCTCAGGATGAAGGTTTTGTAGAGACATTTTTTGGGCGAAGGCGACCAATGCCAGATATAAAATCGAGTAATTTTATGATTCGCGAGATGGCAAAGCGAGCAGCCCAGAATATGCCAATTCAAGGCACCGAGGCGGATTTAATGAAGCGAGCTATGTTGGCTGTTGATGAAAAAATTGTAAAAGCTGGGCTCGGTGAACAAATTTTACAAATTCATGATTCGATTTTGGTGGAAGTTCCAGCTGAAAATGCTGAAAATGTGGCAGAAATTTTAAAGCGAGAAATGGAGAGCGTGGCTCCAGAATTAAATGTTAAATTAAAGGTTGAAATTTCTATTGGTAAGGATTGGTTAAATATGTAATAAATATATTGTAAGATAGATTTATTACGGTGCAGTCTTGATTTTTAAAACGCTTTTGTTTATAATTATTTTAGGAAATATTTTTAAGGTGGAGGGACTTAGATAATGAAACACAAAATATTATTTGGTGTAGTTTTAGCTATTGCTGTTTTTAGTGCAGGGCTAAATGTAGTGCAAGTAATTAAAAATAAAAATGATATTGCCGCAATGAAAAACCCTGTTGGTTCAGTTTGTGGGGATGATATTATTAATAAATATAACAATATTAAAGGTAGAAAAGAAGAATACACCAAGAACGCAAAAGCTTTAGGTGATGAGATTTCAAAAAAAGCAGGAAATGAGAAAGATCCCAACTGTGTTATGATGCGGCTTTTTATTGGAACAGAAAATCAGGAACAGACATTTAAAAATCTTGAAGAAATGATTAATAAGGGTCAAAACCCAAGCTTAAAAATTAGTGGCGTTAGCTATATTGAGTATATTAAACCTTCAGGATTAAAATATAAAGATGTTGGAGATCTATTCTAAATGAAAAAACTTAATATTTTATTTTTTGCTATTTTGCTATCTTGTATATTTAATTCTGTATTTTTTCAAAAGAATACAAATGCTGACAACTCCTTACCGCATAGTGTTGCTCGAAGGCTTCGAGATACTTGTAATGCTCGTGGTACAATGATTAAGCAAAAAACATATGAAGGAACTGAAATTGATTTCGATACGTATTATAGTCCTGTATCAGTAACAGGAAACTGGATATCTGCCGACCCTGAAGGTAAAAAGGTTATTAGTTCCATTTACGAAAAAAATGATTTTGAAGTAAGTAAAGAGAGTAGAAGCTTTTATCTTAACATTGCCGCAATGGCATGTAAAGGTGTAAATCATGCTGCTGCTACAAATATTAGAATCCAAAAAGATGATTTAGATGCTAGTAAACTTGAAAGTAATGGATCTGTCCCTGTGGGTAGAAGGGGCCAAGGAGCCGCTTTTAGCTTCCATTTAAACGAGAGAGAGGCTGGCCGTATCGGGGTTGCTAAGATATCTATTAAAGAGTCTGAGATAAATAAACTATCAGACGGAGATTATATAAAATTTAATGTATGGCAGTGTTGGAATTTTTATGGAAGGGGAAATCATAGCTGGGCAGATGATCACGAAGGTCTTCCGGGGAATTGTTATTACCTTGATATCATTCTAAGGGTTAAAGCACCAGTCAAATTTAACGTTGAAGGAGATACTAAAGCGGCAGTTTTAAATTCTAACCAGAGAATTAATTCAAACGATTCAAGATTTAAGAGTAATGGCCGCTATAATCCTCAAACTGCTAAAGTTGGCCAATGGGTTTCTTTTAGACACAAAGTTATAGGCAAGGATTTTAATAGGAAAAGTGTCAGCGGTAGTGGTTATTATCGAACTGTCAGAAATGATGGATATGGCGATTATTCAGTAAATAATTATAATTTTAGATGGAATAAAGACTCGTGGGATAGTAGGCCTACGATAATTAATCAAGGTAATATTTGGGATACGATTAATGCAGTAGATACCGATAGGGAGATCTTTAGGGTGACCAGAGATATGGCCGGAAAGATAATATGTTCAAAAATGTCATATGGAGTTGCTGCTGGAGATATTGATAATACTAATAGGTATAATAAGACTACTAATGATGCTTGTGTCTATATTCCTTATGATTTCGAAATAACACCTTGTGTTAAAATTGACAAAATTCGAAACTGCTCTGGTGGTGATTTGGATGTTCCTACTAATGGTAAAGTACCAAACGACCCTAATGATGGTGAAGAAATTAATATTCCAGGAGGTGGAACTGAAACTTCATCAATAAGATATAAAATTACAACTTGGCGCGTTCCTTCAGATAAAGAGAGTTTTGTAACTCAAAATAATAAGAGAGATAATACGAATAGCGATACCTGTTCACCTTCAAACTTTTATTATCAAGATTATCAAGGAATTGAAAATTGTCGTGTTGTTAAAGAAGGAGCTGGGAAATTTAATAAAGATACTCGAGTTGCCGATTTTATACCTTCAATTGAAGATGGTGCCGAGGCAGGAACCCGTTATTGTGTGGCGCTTTCCATCTCACCATACAAGATGAATTCGAACCAAAGTCAGGCTGAGCAAGCTAAACAAGAACGAGAAAATTTAGACTGGCGGCATGGTGCACCAATTTGTATTAAGTTGGTTAAGAAACCAAAAGTTCAATTCTGGGGAAATGGCGTCTATTCAAAATCGGGCATTCGAACGAGTTTATCTACAACTAAACAAGGAGTTCTTGGTTCTTGGGTTGAATATGAAGCACTCTCAGGTGTGAAAATTAAAGATTTTCGAACTGAATCTTCGCAAAGCACTCGAAAGTTGGCAATTGAAGATTATTCTTCAAAAAGTAGTTTTGGTCAAGGAAAATCAAGTATTGATTCATTAATTTCAAACATTGCTTCAAAATTTCCGAAAAAGAATTTCGAAGATATGAATATAAAAGTTGAAGTTTATGGCGATTCGAACAAACAGCTTGGTTCAATTTCAGCTGATAAGCAAACTCGAGTAATCTATGGTAAAAATATTCGAATTTCTGGCGATATTGTGAATGCTGATAGAGCTGTAAATAATGATTCGGATTTTCGTCAGATTATAATTATTGCTGACGGAGATATTACTATTGATCAAGGAGTGAAAAGAGTTGATGCGTGGTTGATTGCTCAAGGCGTAATAAATACTTGTGCGGTTAACGGCGCCCAGAATGCCAATGATGTTAATATGAAAAATTGTGACAATCAATTGCGTGTGCGCGGTGGAACAGTTTCGAAAGGATTGCGATTATGGCGAACTGCTGGCTCCGATGGAACTGCGAAAGATACGCTAGCTAATCCTGCTGAAATTTTTAACCAATCGGCAGATACCTACTTGTGGGCTCAGTCTCAATCTGGTAGTGCGGGTAAAATTGTTACAACTTATACTAAAGAACTTCCGGTGAGGTATTAAATATGACAAATAGAGAGTTTAAAAAAGGTGGTGTTTCAATCTTTATTGTTATTATGGTTAGTATTTTGGTCTCGATTATGTCTGCGAGCTTTTTGCGGATTATGCTCCGAGACCAAGAGCAGGCCAGTAGGCTAGATCTTTCACAGAGTGCTTATGATAGTGCTCAGGCGGGAGTTGAAGACGCTAAAAGATTTTTACGAATTTATAAAGGTGCCTGTGGTGGTGCAGATGTTGGTAAGAAAGTTTTCGAAGGTAAGACATATGATTGCAGTGAAATGACAAAGGCAATTCTGTCTGGTAGCTGCTATGTTCTAGCGACTGCCGGAATTGGCGCTAACGGTAGTGAAACTATAGTACAAACCAAAACAAGTTCCGGTGGAGGAAATACTGATCGAGATTTAAACCAAGCCTATACTTGTGTTAAAATTAAAACAGATACTTCTGACTTTTTGGGTCAAAGTAATGAAGGAACGCCCTCAGTTATTAACTTAAAAGGTGTTTCAAGCTTTAACCAGATTCATGTTAAGTGGCATACTAAAAATAATATGGCGAATGGTTCAAAAATATCATTAGATTCAATAAATAATCCTAATGCTCGCCCTAATATTCTGAAAGATTGGCAAGCTCAAAATAGACCAGCCATATTAAAAACCCAACTATATGGTTATGTTCCCGGACAGAATGGAAATTCGTCAACAAGCATGGATACACCTTATCCAGATGATGGAAATGGTGCGAGTGAGATGCTGTTTTATCCTGATTCGGGCTTGGATTCTCGAGTTGTGAATAGTTCGAATCTACCAACTGTTCGTCGAGATGAAAAATCTGCACAGTCAACAAATGACTATACTTTTACAAAATGTTCAGATGATCTTGGGGCTAGTTCAAATACCTATGCTTGCGAAATGGTAATAAATATTGGGCGAAACGTTTCTCCAACTGATGTTTTATATGCTCGATTGACACCTTTAATGAATAATGCTGAATTTAAAATTGAGCTTATGAATAATGGCAATATTGTAGATTTTAAGGGCATTCAACCGAAAGTTGACTCAACTGGTCGAGCGAATAATCAGTTTAGAAGAATTGAAAGTCGAATTGGATTCCATGATAGTAATTTCCCAGTTCCTTTATTTTCTGCTCAAACTGAAGGGGATGAGCCGATTTGTAAAGATTTCTCAACAACTAAAATTAAAAATAGTGGATTAAACTGTAAGATGTAATATAAAATAGCCTTTACGAAGGCTATTTTATTATATTTCGAAATGTATTATTTTGCATATTCGATTGCGCGCGTTTCACGAATTATATTAACTTTAATTACGCCTGGATATTGCATTGTGCTTTCAATTTTATCTGCAATATCTCGTGCCATTTTTATTGCCGAAAGATCGTCAACAGACTCTGGTGAAACTATTACGCGGATTTCTCTACCAGCCGAAATCGCATAAGCCTTATCTATGCCTTTAAAGCTAGTTGCAACATTTTCAAGCTCGCGCATTCTCTCTACAAAGTTTTCAGCAGAAGCGTTTCGAGTTCCTGGTCGAGATGCGCTCATTGCGTCAGTGATTTTAACAATAATTGCCTCGACTGTTGTAGCTTCAACATCTTCATGATGTGCTGCAATTGCATTTACAACTCGGGGATCCATTCCGTATTTTTCGGCAAGTTCAGCACCTATTTGGGCATGTTTTCCTTCAATCTTATGGGTTACAGCCTTTCCAATGTCGTGAAAGAGCGCAGCAGTTTTTGCAATTTTAACGTTTGCGCCAATTTCTTCGGCAATTAATCCTGCAACATTAGCCATTTCAGTTGAATGCTTTAAAACATTCTGGCCATAGCTTGTTCGAAACTTTAATTCACCAAGCAATCGTAACATTTCATGCGGTAAACCTGAAAGTCCGACTTCACGAGCAGCATCTTCGCCAGCACGATTAATCTCCTTGTTTATTTCACGTTCAGCTTTTTCAACAACTTCTTCAATTCTTGCTGGATTGATTCGCCCGTCTTTCATTAAAAGCTCAAGCGAAAGTCGTGCAACTTGTCGGCGAACAGGGTCGAAACTTGAAAGAACAACCATTCCAGGGGTATCATCAACCAAGATATCTACACCAGTTTCACGCTGAAGTGCTTGGATGTTTCGGCCCTCTTTGCCAATAATTCGACCTTTCATTTCATCATCAGGGAGTTCTAAAGCGGTAACCGTTCGTTCAGCTGTTACTTCACTTGAAATTCGCTCCATTGCTGAAACCAAAATAGCCTGAGCTCGTTCTTCGGCATCTTCGGTTGCATTTTTTTGGAGCTTTGCAACTAAATTAACCATATCTTGAGCCATATTTCTTTCGGCAATTTTCATAATTTTTTCAGCCGCTTCTTTCTTTGAAAGCTTTGCAATTTTTTCAAGTTTTTCATCTTGCTTTTTGCGAATTTCTTTAATCTCATTTTTGAGTTTTTCAACTTCAAGCTCATTGTTTCGAAGTTTTTCGGTTCGTAAATCAATCTGGTCGAGCTTTCGGTCTAGA
>CALHWG010000063.1 GCA_938036745.1 uncultured bacterium | reverse complement strand
GGAGATTTATATGGTGAAAAATATTCATGAACATCGCCATCATTAAAATATTTCGTACACATATAATAGGGGTGGTCACTTGTAGTCAATCTCCGCCAATCTTCAACCAAACTTCCATTTTGCGAATTATAAACCCGCGATTTTAAAGCATAGAGGTATTTCATTGCTTCTTGCTGCATTGAATTACCGAGCCAAGCGGTCAAGTCGCGTTCAGTATCTGCCCAAGTTACCGTATTTGGCATAGAAATTTCTGCAACAGGCTCACTTTGAGCGGCCTCAGTAACAGTTTTGAATCCGTGCTCTGGTTTTTCTAACCAATATGAAACCAAGCTTTCGAAAAAATCAAATATTCCAGATTCCGCCCACTGATGCTCGCCAAATGTTTCATAATCCATAAAAAGATTTATCACATCACCGTGATAGCTTGAGGATTCTAACCAACTGATATATTTTTGAGTTGTAAGCGGATATTCTTGCCAATTTTGATTCGAAAAACGAAAAGCAAGATCATCAGAAAGCTTGTAGTTTTTAAGAAGTAGGCGAATATTTTTTGTACCTTTTGGCTTATAAATATGATTTGGTGTGCGCCATTGCAGAATCGGATCCCATCCCTCGGCTAAAATTGCTTTAAAGCCAAAATCGTTCGCCCATTTAGCAAGTTCATCATTATATGAAAGCTCGGTATTTCGAAAAGCAGTAGTTTCAACATTAAAAACTTCACGAATTTTTGCCTGATGCGCACAAACTTGAGCTTCAAATTCTTCACGATCAAAAAAGAAGGCGAGGCTGTGATAATATGTCTCGGCAATAATTTCCACTCGCCCAGTTTGAACAAGGCGCTTAAAGCTTTCTAGAACTTCTGGCGCAAATTCTTGTGCTTGATCAATAAAAGTTCCAGTAATCGAAAATGAAAATTTAAATTCCGGGTGAGTTTTTAATAGTTTTTCGAGCAAATTATTCATTGGGATGTAAGATTTTTCAGCAACTTTTCGAAAAATCTCGCCATTACTTTGCCGCTTTAGGCCTTTTTCTTCGCTAAAGTAATTTTTATTTGTGCCAACATCAAAAAGCGTTTGATCGTCACGAACGCGCCAGGGCTGATGAACATGAAGGTAGAGAACAATCGACTTCTTAGCCATTATTTGCCTCTGTTAAACGTATAAATTCTTCCATAATTTGCTCGGCGATATCACTCCAAGAAATCCGATCATATTCCTCTCGAACACCATTTTTTAAACTATGTAAAAGATTCTTATTGATTGAAACCTCATAAATTTGGTTTGCTAACTTTTTCGTATCCCAAAAATCATAACGTAAAATATTTTGAAGAACCTCACCTACGCCAGATTGTTTCGAAATTATTAATGCATTATTAAAATGAGCCGCCTCTAAAGCTGTTAAACCAAAAGGCTCATTCACTGAGCTCATCACAAAAACATCAGCCACACCGTAAGCATCACGCCATTTTTCGCCCCGCAAAAAACCTGTGAAGAAAATCTTGTTCGAAATCTCAAAATCACTCGCCATTTTGATAAGTTCATTGCGCTGTTCGCCATCCCCAACAAGAAGTAGGGCAATTTTTGGGTTTTTCGGAATAACCTCGGCGACCGCTTGCATTAAAAAAGTTAAACCTTTCTGAACAGTAAAGCGAGTTAGAGCCATTATTACAGTATATCCCTGTGATTTTAGGTATTCAAGATAACGATAGGTTCGATCATCGTAATCTTGCGGATTAGCGAGAGCTGAAGTTTCGATCGCATTATAAACTACTTTAACCTTTTCGGGCTTAATTTGATATTTCTTGATAATTACATTTCGAGTATTTTTCGAAACTGCAAAAACCCTGTCGGATGCGCAAATTCCAGCATATTCAATGTCATGGATTTCTTGATTACCAAAAATTCCACCAGAACGATCGAATTCGGTAGCATGAATATGAGTAATCAACGGCGCACCAGTAAGTTTTTTGGCAAGGATTCCAGCCTCCATAGTTAACCAATCGTGTGCATGAATCACATCTGGTTTATTTTTTGGATTACTTAAATATTCACGAATAAATTCACAATATTCTTTCTGAATCGAACGAATATCTGGTAGAAAATTGCTAGCGTTATGACTTGAACGCACCCAATGTGGAGAATCGTAAGCTCCAGCACCAAATTTATGAATTTCAGAGAAATTTGTAGCATTCAATACTTTCATGAAATCAATTTCGGTATGTTTATCTTTATACGGAACGACAAATTCAATATTAGCACCACTTTTTGCGAGCGCCTTGGCCATATAAAAACAAGCTACACCCAAACCACCGCTGTTATGTGGAGGAAGCTCCCACCCGAGCATTAATATTTTCATTTTTTGCCTTTACGATTAAAATTTACATTTCTATTTTAGCAAATTTAAAAGAAAAGCGCAAGCGGTTTAACCAATTATCTGCTTTAAACTAAATACTTGGCGAAAACTGTTTTATTTCTTGAACGCATTTCTTATAATCGGGGCAATATTTTTTAACCTCTTGCCAGAATTTAGATGAGTGGTTCATTTGCCGAGTATGACAAAGCTCATGAATAATCACATAATCAATCAAATGGTGTGGCAAATTCATCAACGCAATATTTAAAGAAATTGTTCCATTAGAAGAGTATGAGCCCCACCGCGTGCCCGTGTGCGAAAAGCGCAATCTTTTAAAGCTAAAACCATATTTTTCTGCCAAAAAATCAATTCGGCGAGGTAAATACGCCTTAGCTTGCTTTCGAAGAATTTTTGATAAGGTTTTGCGAATTTCTGATTGAACAAGTGGATTTTCGAAAGCTAACTCTTGCGGGATTTGCACTAAAATCTGATTGCCATCAAGCGAAATTTTAATTTCCTCGCCACAAAAATATCGAAAAAAAAGTGTATGCGTTTTACCAATTAAATCACCATTTTTATAAATATTTTTAGCATTATGCAAAGCAAGCATTTCGCGAATTTGCGTGCGATTATGATTAATTAAACGCTGAACAGCGAATTCTGGCGAATAATAGGGAATTAACGCCCGCAAGCTTCCATCAACGCCGACGGAAAGTTTCACGGAGCGAGCGAGTTTATTTTTTCGAATTTTAATTTCACCAAACTCTTTATCAACAATAGCCATAAGTATATTATAGCATTTTTCGAAA
>CALHWG010000062.1 GCA_938036745.1 uncultured bacterium | reverse complement strand
AAAGTTCATCAATTAACTTTAGTAATGTTGATTTTAACAATACGGCAATTATTCCATATGTGACTGCAAAACGAATTATTGGTGAAAATCTCCAGATTCAGCAAGTGAATATTCGTGTGAAAAGTGTTAATAATTTAAATCAAGTTCAGCAAGAAATTGAAAAAGGAATGCTAAAAAACCACAATGGCGAAAAGGATTTCGAAGTTTTGACTGGTAAAAATATTTCACATCCATCAGATAAATTTATTGAGCTTTCAACATTTATTTTGGCAATTGTGGCAAGTATTTCGCTAGTTGTTGGTGGAATTGGCATTATGAATATTATGCTCGTGAATGTAAGTGAGCGAACGAGAGAAATTGGTATTCGAAAAGCGCTTGGTGCAAATAATCGGCATATTTTGTTTCAATTTTTAATAGAATCAATGATAATTTCATTAAGCGGCGGATTTTTTGGTTATCTCATTGGTTATGCATTTTCTTTTGGAGTGAGTGTATTTCTACCGTTTAGTCCAGTTATTTCTTGGCAAATTGCTGTTTTGGTTTGTGGAATTTCGATATTAGTTGGTATAATCTTTGGCCTTTACCCCGCCTTCCGTGCAGCCCGAAAAGACCCGATCATTAGTTTACGCCAATATTTATAAGAATAGACAAAAGAAAAAGTCGCTTAGAAGGCGACTTTTTAGTTTCGAAAATTAAACATTTGTTGGAGGAATACCGTTAGCTCCGTTTGAGCCACTGCCGAAACCAGTTCCGGCTCCTCCTAAGAATAGGCTAATGATAAAGTTGATGATTGCATAAGAAAGCATTGCGATAATTAAGCCAATGATCGCATAAAGAATTGTATTTTTTGCAGCATCAACCTTTTTCGAATCGCCGTTTGATAGTATATAGCGTAAACCTCCATAAATCAACATTATAACGCTTAAAATTCCAACTGCAAAAAGCATCATATTCACCATTTGGGTGAAAATTCCAGTGTTACCTTCACCAAAAAGTTGAGTTGGAACACCTTCGCCACGGCCTTTATCAGCTCCGCCTTGAACGCCACCGCTAAATATTCCACCGGTCGCAAAAGCATTTAATGCCAAGAAAGTTGCAGGAAATGTAGAAGCTACAAAACCGCTGATTGAGATTTTCGAAACTTGTTTAAAATTCTTCATAATGGCTATATTATAGCAAAAAAAGTGATTTTTGTCAATGCTCTTGTGTTTTTTGGCAAAATTTGATAAAATAGAAACATTGGAGGATTACCCAAGTGGCTGAAGGGGACGGTTTGCTAAATCGTTAGTCTGGGGAAACCTGGAGCGGGAGTTCGAATCTCCCATCCTCCGCCAAATAAAAAGCTCATCATAAGGCTGTCTGAAAACTCAGCACTCTGAAATATATGAGCTCACACTTATAGGTAAGCTAAAAGATGGTTCGAACGAGCCATTTTTTATATTTGATTATTTATGAAAATTATGAAAAAGACCCACGAGGTGGGTCTAGGCTACTCTACTCTTCACTCAGGGTATGGATATGGCTCATGCTCGATTGCCTTAAGCCATTCTTTTTTATCTATATATCTCAGATCACCAAAAGATAATACTTTTAGAGCTTGTGCAGTTTCCCATAAGTCTTCTCTTGGCGTTAATTTAGGTAATAAAGGTTCAAACATTTTTAAAAACCTCCTTAGTTAGTATATTTTTTACACAGAATAGTTAAAAAGTTAACATTGCCAAAATTTTTAAACTTAAGCTTAGAGTTTCTATATACTATTATGAGAAGAGTAGATGCTATGTGTTTTCACACTTGATGTATAATAACACATAACATCAATTAGTTCAAGCATTACAAGAACTGTAAATCCAATTAGAAAATATTTATCTATAAAAGATTGTTGTAAGATAGGATTTTAGTTTTATTATATTTTTAGCTTTTACTGCTTCACGCCTTTCATTGTAAGGTTTAATCTTCCCTTCTCGTCGATTTTATCAAGTTTAACCCAAATTTCTTGATCTTGTTTTAAAACATCAGTCACTTTTTCGGTTCGCTTTTCAGATATTTGCGAGATGTGCAACATTCCGTCAATTCCAGGTAGGATATTTACGAAAGCGCCAAAATCTTTAATTGATACCACTTTTCCGCGGTAGATTTTACCAACTTCTGGCTCTTCTACCAAAGACTTAATCCAGTTGAGGGCTTTTTCGATTTGCTCGGCATTAGGGCTGGCAATTGTTATTAATCCATCTTCCTTGATATCAACTTCGGCTCCAGTTTCAGAAGTAATTTTATTGATTGTTTCACCACCTTTACCAATAATTGCACCGATTTTTTCAGGGTTAATTTTAAGTTTTTCAATTCGAGGCGCATATGGCGAAAGCTCAGCTTTTGATTCAGAAATGACACTCAACATATGGCGTAGAATATGTTCGCGGCCTTTTTTCGAAGTTAAAATTGCTTTTTCAAGAACCGAAACTGGTAGACCATGAACTTTCATATCCATTTGCAGCGCGGTAATTCCATTTTTTGAGCCTGTACATTTGAAGTCCATGTCGCCAGCAAAATCTTCTGCGTCAGCAATATCACTTAAAATGTAAGGTGTGTCGCCATCCATCATTAAGCCCATTGCGATTCCAGAAACCGCATTTTTTAGTGGCACGCCAGCACTCATTAGCGCCATGCAGCTTGAGCAGGTTGCAGCCATTGATGTTGAACCATTCTGGCTCATAATTTCAGTTACACTACGAATCGCATAAGGAAATTCTTCTTCACTCGGTAGAACCGCTTCCAAAGCACGCTGAGCTAAATATCCGTGGCCGATCTCTCGCCTACCAGGGCTACCTAATCGGCGAGGTTCACCAACAGTGTATCCAGGAGCATTATAATGATGCATATAACGGCGTTCAATTTCATTAAATTCCATTGTATCAACCAGCTGCGAATATGAAAGTGGTGCAAGTGTCACAATATTCATTGCTTGAGTTACACCACGAGTAAATAAACTCGAACCGTGCGCTCGTGGCAAAAAGTCGATTTCGCTTGAAAGCGGGCGGATTTCATCTAAAGCTCGCCCATCTGGCCGCTCGCCATCTTCCACAATTCCCTTTCGAACAGCTTTATGAACCGCCAAAGTGAAAGCTTCATCGTAATCTTTTCGAATTTCTTCATAAGCTTCTTTACCAAATTTTTCGAGCATTTCTGAGTGAAATTTCTCACGAATTTCATTAATATTTTGGTTGTATTTTGGGTAGGCTTCACGAATATCGGAGCCGAATTTTCCTTCTGTCCAAGCTTCAACTTCTTTCGAAATTTCTTCATCTGGCAAAATAAGCTCAAATTTTCGTTCTTCAAAATAACCCGCCTCTATATATTTGGCACGAAGTTCATTTTGTAGTTTAATTGCTGGTTGGAAGTTTTCGAAAGCCCAAGCAAGCCCTGCGATAATTTCTTCTTCAGGAACTTCATTCGCGCCTGCTTCAACCATGGTAATTCCACTTTCAATTCCGGCCACAACTAAATCGAGTGAGGAATTTTCGCGCTCCTCAGGATTTAGGAAGGCCTTAAACTCGCCATTCACTTTACCGATTCGAAGTCCAGCAACTGGTCCATCAAACGGCACGCCAGCTAGATGAAGCGCACTTGAGGCAGCAATCATCGCAATCATATCTGGGCGAAATTCTGGATCGGCCGAAAGCACGGTTGCGACAACCTGAACTTCTTCGCGATAACCTTTTGGAAAGAGTGGTCGAATTGGTCGGTCGATCAATCGCCCAATTAAAATTGCATCGTCTGAAGGTCGCCCTTCGCGCTTAATGAATCGTGAGCCTGAGATTCGTCCGCTGGCATACCATTTTTCTTCATAATCAATTGATAACGGGAAATAATCCAAAGCTACTGGTTTTGAGCCCAGCTGAACTGTTCCTAAAACCACAGTTTCACCGTATTTTGCGATCACGCTCGCGGTTGAACGAAAACCAACTTTACCAACTTCTAATGTTAATTTTCGCCCCAAAAAATCAGTGCTAACCGAAATCACACTTTTCCCCGTTGGGTTTATAATCATATTTTCTCCTTCTGCCAAATGAGTTGCAGGAATCTTCTTCGAAAGGCTTTCGAAAATAATTTCTACCACACATTCAGCGTTAATTTTACTCTTTCATTATAACATTTTTAAGCGAATTTAGCAAAAATAAAACCGCCAAGCATTTAAGCGTGGCGATTTTACGGCTTTGAAATTATTTTCGCAAACCTAATTTAGAAACAACAGCTTTGTAGGCTTCAAAATCTTTTCGTTCAAGATATTTTAGAAGTTTTTTACGGCGACCAACCATTTGCATCAAACCGCGTCGAGCCATGAAGTCGTGCTTGTTTGATTTAAGGTGTTCCGTCACTTCTTTGATACGAGCCGTCAAGATTGACACTTGTGCCTGTGGCGAACCAACGTCATTCTTTGAAACCTGAGTCAAAGCGATTGCCTTCTCTTTATTCTCTTTAGTAATCATCTTTAAGATTTTATCATTTTTTAAGATTTTAGTCAAGAGTAATATATAATTTCAATTAGGTTAGGCTTATAATATTAATAATAAAAAAGCCCCGCACTAAGTCGGGGTTAGGGAACTTACGAGTTCCTCATTCGCTCCACTATGTATTTTTCTAGAATCCATTTTTCTAGGTCGCCATTTTCGACCCAGTCTTCGAGTCTTTGCAAATCATCCCATTTGGACAATATGCGTACTAGAGGATAATGTTCTTCCTCTAGTTCGGCATCGTAATGAAAGACTTGGTATGGGAGTAAATAAAAATAATTCTCCCACTGACAGTCATCTAAACAAATATCGCATCCTGCCGTTTGCTGTTTTAAGTAGAATTTGATTTCAACTTGCCCATCTTCAGAAATGTAATAATTGAATTCGAACTGACCAAATTCTATTTTATCGTATAATTCAACACCATTCTGATTTATACTTCTCAAGATACTGGAGAGCTTATTCTTAACCTTTTCTAGAAGAGTTTCTTCCATCGTTCTTATTTTCTCGAAATTAATATCTTCTAGCCATTGTTGTTGATCTTGAATTTCAATTTCACTTTTGAATTTCATTTTAATGTTCTCTTTCTAATAAATTCGCATATTTTAATTATTACCGTCGCTAGAAAGTTTTTGCACTAGTAATTATTTTTTCCTCCTTATAAGTTTTTAAAACATGCGAATTATGGGTATATTCTACCATAAATATAATAAAAAGTCAAGCAAAAACCGCCATTTTCTGGCGGTGATGCTTTTATAAAATTTCGAAAGCTTTTTTAACTTTTTCAAGCTCGGCTTTTTTGTTTGAAAATTCTTCACGAGTTTCTTCAACCAAATGTGCCGGCGCTTTTGAAACATAATTTTCGTTCGAAAGGCGTTTTTCAAGCAAATTAATTTCGTTCGAAATTTTGTTAATTCGTTCGGCAAGCTCGGTTTTATATTCAGCCAAAATATTGGTTGGCACATCGAGATAAGCACCTAAACCGCTAGCGGCAAGGCTAAACCCGTGTGGCGCATCTGTTTGGATAATTTCTGGCACGCGCGAAAGGTGGTGAATAGTTTCAATATTTTTTGCAATTAGTTCATCTTTTTCGAAAACCAAATTATAGCGTTTTTTGCCGGGTAGCTCAGCCGTAATCAAGCGAATTTCACCAACTAAATCTTGGATTCGTTCAAATTGAAGTGCTTCGAATTCGTTAAATTTTAGAGATTCGGCTAGTTTTTCGTTCGCCAAAATTCCCTCAGTCCAAGGTAGGGTTTGCCAGATGGTTTCAGTTACAAATGGTGCGAAAGGATGCGTAATTTTAAGACAAGTTTCAAGAACCCAGGCAAGAAGTTCAGGATTATCTTGTGTTTTTGAAGCTTCAATATACCAATCGGCAACGGTGCTCCAAATTGTGTGATAAACCGTTTCTGAGGCCTCGGCAAAACGGTAATTTTGCATATGGCTTTCAATTTCAGCAATTGCCTTATCAAGCTCTCTCACAATCCAGTGGTCTGCTGGCGTAAATGCCTCAGGCTGTTTTGTGCTCTTAATTTCGCCAACTTTTTCAGAAATGAACCGTGAAATATTCCATAATTTATTGCAGAAATTCCGGCCAGCGATAACTTTATTTTTCGAAAATGCCTGATTCTGCCCTGCTGAACGCGAAGCGATAATTCCAAGGCGGAAAGCGTCGGAACCAAACTCAGCAATTACATCCATTGGGTTGATTACATTTCCCTTTGATTTACTCATTTTTTGGCCATGCTCATCAAGAACCATTCCGTGCAAATAAACTTCGCGGAATTGAATTTGCCCTGTGCAGTAAATTCCCAGCATAATCATTCGTGAAATCCAAGGAAAAATCAAATCGTGACCAGTTTCCATTACACTGTTTGGATAGAATTTCGAAAGCTCACCACCCTCCAAAAAATCGGTTGTAATGAATGGCCATTGACCACTTGAAAACCAAGTATCAAGTGTATCTTCATCGCGTTTATATGTTTTGCCGTTTACTTCAATTTGCGATTCATGAACGCGCTCATCAAAAATCCAATCAGTTGGATCTTCAATATTTTGAAAAGCCGGAATTGGAATTCCCCAAGGGATTTGACGTGAAATGTTCCAGTCGCGAATATTTTTCAAGTATTCCGCTAAAACATTTTTCTTATTTTCTGGTGTAAATTTAATTTCATTATTTTCAAGAGCTTCAAGAGCTTTTTTTGCTAAAGGCTTAGTTGAAATAAACCACTGCTCTTTAACAAGCGGCTGAATTGGCTCTCCAGATTTATAATCATATCCAACAACATGAGTAATATCTTCTTCTTTAAACAATGCATTGATTTTTCGAAGATCCTCAAGAATCTTTTTACGCGCTTCTAGCACTTCTAAGCCAGCATATTTACCCGCATTTTCGGTCATTTTTCCATCAAATCCAATTACTTGAATTTTTGGCAAGTTGTGGCGATTACCGACTTCGAAATCATTTGGATCGTGGAATGGTGTAATTTTAACAACGCCAGTTCCAAATTGTGGGTCGGCATATTCATCAGCGATAATTTTGATTTCACGATTTAATAAAGGTATGCGAACTTTTTTACCAATCAGATTTTCATATCTTTCATCTTCTGGATTAACTGCAAGAGCTGTGTCGCCAAGCATTGTTTCGGGGCGAGTTGTTGAAACGAGCATATATTCGCTTGTTCCGCCAAACTCATCAAGAACTGGATACGCAATCGTCCAGAGTTTCCCCTTCTCTTCTTTATAATCTACCTCAATATCAGCATAAGAAGTTTGATATTTTGTTGAATAATTAACAATGCGCTCACCTCTGTAAATCAAGCCATCATTCCACATTTTTTCGAAAGTTTTATAAACACGATTTACTACTTTTTCATCTAATGTGAAAGTGAGATTTTTCCAGTCAGCACCAGCTCCCAAAGCACGCAATTGAAGTTCCATATTTCCGCGTTGACTTGCTACGAAATCCCAAACATTTTTATAAAGTTCATCACGAGAATAATCTAAACGACTCTTCCCCTCAGTATTTAAAAGGCGCTCATAAACAACCCAAGTTTCGAAGCCTGCGTGGTCGGCGCCAGGCAAATAAATTGCATCATAACCCTTCATTTTGTGATAACGCACTAAAATATCTTCAACCGCAGCCATTAGTCCATGGCCAATATGAAGATTTCCATTTGCATTTGGTGGCGGCATTACGATTGAATATTTTGGGCCAACTCCACTGCTTTCGAAAGCACCAGATAGCTCCCACAAATTATAAATTTCAGGTTCGTAAGTCTTTGTAATTTTCATATTTCCCTTTAAAATCGCATTTATTCAACAACATTTCACACGAAAGTTAAGCTGTGCGAAATTCTACATTTACAATTATACCACATTCGGTGTATAATATAAATATGCTAAAGATTATCGAAATTACTGATAAAAAAGAATGGAATGATTTTATCAACGAGCACGGCGGCCACCCTTTACAACTTTGGGGTTGGGGTGAAGCAAAAGCTAAAAGTAATTGGAATGTCGATCGGATAGTTTTAAAAGGTATACGTAAGAAACAAATTAT
>CALHWG010000061.1 GCA_938036745.1 uncultured bacterium | reverse complement strand
ATTGGTTAAAAAGGCAAAAAATGAATAAAATTTAATTTTAAAATCCATAATATTTCTCCTAAACTTCGCAGTATTTATACCTGATTCAGCGGTTAGTGAATTGTCTGTATCGCGATTATAAATATTATCGTATATAAAAACTAAAGTCAATATACTTTTCGAAATAATAATACGCTTGACTAAAATATATAAATATAGTATAATTTTTTCGAAGCTTAAATCCAAGGGTCGCGGAAACGACTATGAGCTTTGAAACTTTGTAAAAGGAGAAAAATATGGTTTTCCCTAAACCATACGAAGAAACCAAAGAGTGCCCAAACTGCAAAGGCACTGGATGGTATGAACAGCCAGGGTTTGTAGGTTCTGGAACTTTCCCTTGCAATGCCTGCGGTCAAACTGGAAGAGTTAAAATTTAGATCTTAACTTTTTTGCAGAGTCAATAGAAAGGAGAAAGCTGGGTAACCAACGATATAAAGAACTTCATACACTCCTTAAATACATTTTTACATCTGAGCCGCCGCCCACGGCTCTTTTAATTTTCGAAAAATTATGTTAAAATATTAGAACCGCTTAAAATCTATAAACTATAAAAACGAAAGGAATTATGCTAAAATTTATTTTTAAATTTGCTAAAAAATATTGGCTAAGTTTAGCTCTTATGCTTATTTTTACGGTTCTTTCGGCAAAAATTAATCTTGATTTGCCACAATATACCGCAAAAATTATTACCGAAGGGGTGGCCATGAAAAATATGGAAGCTATTTATTCGAACGGCTTTCATATGATTGGTTTTTCTCTTTTGAGTGGCTTTTTAATGCTGGCGGAATTTTTCTTCGCGAGCCGTTCAGCTGGGGCGATGGTGCGAGATATTCGCCATGCAACTTTCGAAAAAATTGAAAACTTTTCGATGAACGAGTTTGGTAAATTCTCGGTTTCGAGTCTTACAACACGAATTACGAATGATGTACGGCAATTTCAACAAACTTTCACAATGAATATGCGAATGGGAATTTATGCCCCAATTGTTGGCATTGGTGCGATTATTAACACTTTAGCTATTTCTGGTTTGATGAGCTTGATTATGGTTGTGACGATTCTCTCTATCATTGCCTTGACTACAATTATTGGTATTTTTGCCGTTCCAAAACTAAAGATTTTTCAAACTAAACTAGATAAATTAAATATGCAGACTCGCCAAACAATTACTGGTTTGCGTGTAATTCGAGCCTATAGAAAAGAAAAAGTCGAAGAAGAAAAATTTGATGAAATCAATAATGAAATGCTCAAAATGAATATCTTTTTTGAAAGAATTTTTGGGCTATTTTCGCCATATATGACAATGGTTTCTGGGCTTGGCCTTGTAGCAATTGCTTGGATTAGTTCATATTTTGTAAAATCTGGCGAAATTTCAATTGGCGACGTAGCTTCTCTTATTCAATATATTGCGCAAGTTACTTTTGCTTTCATTATGCTTTCGATGATTTTTATGTTAGTTCCACGGATGAATGTTGCAATCAAGCGTTTGAGCGAAGTTCTTGATGAAGAAATTTCAGTGAAAGATAAAACTAAAACGCAAAAATTGCCAAAAACTTTCGATTTAACTTTCGAAAATGTTAGTTTTGTCTATCCAGATTCTGAAGAAGCCGTTCTTGAAAATATCAATTTTTCAGTAAAGCAAGGTGAAACTATTGCTGTAATTGGTGGAACTGGTTCAGGAAAATCTACTATTGCAAAATTAATTCCACGATTTTATGATGTTTCGAAAGGCGAAATTAAACTAGGCGGAGTGGATATTCGCGACTTAAAGCAAAGCGAACTTCACGATTTGATTGGCTATGTTCCACAAAAAGCAAACCTTTTTTCTGGGAATATCCGTGAAAATATTAATTATGGTTTTTCGAAAAACCTAAGTGATGAAGAAATTATTGAAGCTCTAAAAATCGCTCAAGCTTGGGATTTTGTGCAGAAATTGCCTGAAGATTTAAACGAGAAAGTTTCGCAAGGTGGCAAAAATTTCTCTGGTGGTCAAAAACAACGACTTTCAATTGCTCGTGCAATCGCCTCAAAAGCTCCAATTTTAATTTTCGATGATAGCTTTTCTGCGCTTGATTATAAAACCGACGCTAAGCTTCGTGCCGAACTTGCTATAAAAACTAAATCGCAAACCAAGTTTATTGTCGCTCAACGAGTAACTTCGATTATGCAAGCCGATAAAATTATCGTTCTAGACGGTGGAAAGATTGTTGGAATTGGTACACATGGCGAACTTCTTGAAAATAACGAAATTTACCGCGAAATTGCATCTTCGCAGCTTTCTGATGAAGAAATTGAAACGCAAATTAAGGATTTTGAAAAGCAAAAAACTATTTCGAAAAATCAAAAAAATACTAAAAAAGCAGTTTCAGTTTCGAAAAAGATAGCTAAAAAAAGTTTAAGAAAAGTGGTCGCGAAAAAATCTAAGAAAGGAGAAAAATAATGGCGAAAAATCAAAAAAACAAACTTTCGCTAAAAACAATTTGGCGACTCTTGCTATATTTTGCGCCGTTTAAATTCCTGATTGTGTTTTTTGCGATTATGGTGATTTTGAGCTCGGTTTCAGCGATTGTTGGGCCACAAATTGTGGGTGAGATGATTAATTTAATTACTAAAAATTTTGAAATTCGCGCTGGTACTGTTCATTTTAATCCTGATTTTTCGAAAATTACCGAACTTGGCTTTATTTTGATTGCTATCTATGTTGGATCAGGAGTTTTTGGTTATGCGCAAAACTGGATTATGGGTCAAATGGTTCAAGAAATTGTTTTTAAATTACGTGATGAAGCTTCAAAAAAAATCGCTCGACTACCTCTTTCATATTTTGATAAGCACAAAACTGGTGATATGGTTTCAATTATTACGAACGACATCGAGACACTCAGCAACAGTTTGAGCGAGAGCTTAAATCAGCTTTCTTATTCAATAATTACAATTGTTGGTGTGACTGTTATGATGATTTCGATTAGCTGGCAAATGAGCCTAATTGCTCTTGCAACTGGAATAATTTCGGTTGGAATTATTATGATTATTTCGAAGTTTAGCCAAGTTTATTTTACGGATTTGCAAAAATTCACATCGAGTTTAACTGCTCATACTGAGGAAATGCTTTCTTCGCACGAAGTTATTAAGGTTTATAATGGCGAAAAATCATCGGTTGAAAATTTCGAAAAAATCAATAATAAAATGTATATTTCATCTTGGAAGTCTCAGTTTTTTGGTGGACTTCTCTACCCAATTATGGGTTTCATTAATAATCTTTCAACTTTAACTGTTGTGGTTGTTGGCGGAGTTCGTGCATTAAGTGGCCAGATGACAATTGGTGAGATTACTGCTTTTATGCAATATATGAGCCGATTCACGCAACCAATTTCGAATATCGCGAATTCAATGACAAGTGTTCAAACAACGGTTGCAGCCTGCGAGCGAATTTTTGGCTTTCTTGGTGCTGAAGAAGAGACTTTTGTTGAGATTTCAAAAACTTTACCGAAAGAAATTAAAGGATCTGTAGAATTTTCGAAAGTCAATTTCTCATATTCAAAAAATAAGCCAATTATTACGAATTTTAGCACAAAAATTGCGCCACGCTCAAATGTGGCGATTGTTGGCCCAACTGGAGCTGGAAAAACTACGCTTGTGAATCTATTGATGCGATTTTATGATATTGATAGTGGAAAAATCACAATCGACGGAATTGACATTTCGAAAATGTCGCGGCATGATGTTCGTTCACTTTTTGGAATGGTTCTTCAGGATACGTGGCTTTTTAATGGCACGATTGCTGAAAACTTGGCTTATGGAAAACCTGATGCCACTCGCGAAGAAATTATTGAAGCCGCAAAATCCGCTCATGCCGACCACTTTATTCGAACCTTGCCAAAAGGTTATGATACGGTAATTTCTGAAGACATTGATAATATCTCAGCCGGCGAAAAACAGCTTCTAACAATTGCGCGGGCTATTTTGGCAGATTCACCAATGTTGATTCTTGATGAAGCAACCAGTTCTGTTGATACGCGAACGGAGGCTGCTATCCAATCAGCGATGGATAATTTAACACATGGCCGTACAAGCTTTGTGATTGCACACCGCCTTTCAACGATTCGAAATGCTGATTTGATTCTAGTTTTGGAGCACGGAAACATTGTTGAGCAAGGCTCTCACAAAGAATTACTTTCGAAAAATGGTTCCTATGCGAAACTTTACAATTCGCAATTCGCGGAATAAAATTTGAAAAAGAAAAAAGCCCGATTATTTCGGGCTTAATTTGTTGGCTTTATACTTGCGAGAATTCCGCAAGCAACACGGGATAATTATACATTTGAGCACTGTTATTGCGCTCAGTATAACCTTGCGCATAAATTGCGTTCAAAAAATGAAACGCATTTGCGAGCTTGTAATGGTGACCTGAAGGCCATTCTTCTTCAATTTTTTTGAAGAACTTGTGTCCTTCAATTACGACATAATCGTAAACCTTAGCGTAAGCTAGCCAAAATACCAATTTTTCAACATCATTCTTCTGATAAGCTTTTTCAAGGTTCTCTAAAACCTTGAATTGAGGTGTCTTTGGCATCGCCTTTTTATCTTGAATTGCAACAATTCTTTCTTGTTCTTGGGTTTGAGCCCATTTAATAACATTGACCATATCCGGTCTCCTTTAAAAAATATTTGCAAAAAGCCAACTAACTTCTTAAAATTCGAGCTAAAAGCTCAATTTTGAAAGTAAGCTTTTAACTTGTTATTATTCTATCATAAAAAAGCTTTTTTGTCAATACCCAGTAGAAAATTTTTCAAAAACTCTTCACTTTTCGAAATTTTTATGTTAAAATGGTTTCATACGGGCGTAGCTCAGTTGGTAGAGCACAGGTCTCCAAAACCTGGTGTCGGGAGTTCGAGTCTCTCTGCCCGTGCCAAATTTGCCTTTTTACACCAGAAATGGTGTTTTTTGTTTTATTATATTTGGAATAAGGGATGAATTTGATAACTCTTTTTAAAAGTGCTATAATATTTTTTATGTCTATAGTCGATAAAGAGTTTGGTGAA
>CALHWG010000060.1 GCA_938036745.1 uncultured bacterium | reverse complement strand
TTGTACCGTAATCTTAATATTATCATAATCTCCATAAATAATTTTAACTTTTCCAAAAATCATTTCTACTAAACTTGCATCATCTGTGGTTAATATGTTTTTTTTCTCTGCCATTTGATGTGCTTTTTTTAAAATTTCAAATTCCTAAAACTCTATAATTTATAAATTAATTTTACCACATTTACGCTTGTGCTTCAAGCTTAAAATAATTCATTCGGGTCGGCGTAACCGTTAGTCATCATATTATCGCCCTGGCGGTTTTTTGAACTATTTGGGCTGGTTGAAATAAGTTGATGTTCGGTATCGCTAGCGATGATTTGAATATGAACGTGATTTTGGCCTGCAAAGAATAATCCTTGCCCAACTGGGAAGTTCGAAAGGCGCTTTCGTTCTTCTTCGGTTAATTTAAAGACATCGCTCAAAACATCGACTGCACTTGAAGATTGTTTTAAGAGTAGCTGCATTGAGCTGTTCGAAACAATCGCTCGGCCCATTTTTGAACCCATAAAGTCTTCAACGTCCTGCGAAATTGTAGTAAGCCCAAGATAATATTTTCGAGCGCGTTTTGCCAAGCTAAACAAGAAGTTTGCCGAATCGTCGTATTTCATTAACTGCCAAGCTTCATCCACGATAAGCATTCGTTTTTTCTGCTCAGAACGCACAATATTCCAGATGTGTGAAAGCACAATATACATTGCAACTGGGCGAAGTTCATCTTCAAGGTCGCGAATGTTAAACACCACCATCGAGTTATTGATATCGATATTTGATTGTTGCGAGAAAATTCCTGCGAAAGTTCCAGTTGTGTATTTTCGAAGGCGTTGCGCCAAGCTTGGTCCACTACCATCCATATGAACCAAGGTATCATAAAGGTTATGAATTGTTGGTGGTGTTGAATTATGTGTGAGCGGATCTGAAGTGATTCCAGCTCGAGCGTAAGTGTCAATAATTGCTTGGTCGAGGTCGGCTTCTTCATTTGGTGAAAGCCCAATTGATTGCCCTGCGCTAGTTCCACCAAGCATTAATCGAAATAGACCGTGAAGCGTTACGATATTTGCACGAAGCGCGTTGTCTGCTTCTTCGGCATCAATAACGTGCGGTAAATCGAAAGGATTAATTCGAACATCTGAGTTTAAGCTGAGGCGAATATAACTTCCGCCAACGGCATCGCTTAATTTTTGATATTCATTTTCTGGGTCGATAATTAAGACCTCTGCACCCATCATCATTGTTCGAAGAGCTTCAAGTTTCACTGTGAAAGATTTACCAGCACCAGATTTTGCGAAAACCACCATGTTTGCATTTTCGAGCGTATAGCGGTCAAAGATTACGAGCCCATTATTGTGCATATTAACGCCATAAAGAACACCGTTTTCTTGGGTTAAATCGGCAGAAGTAAATGGAAATGAAGTTGAAATCGCACCAGTGTTCATGTTTCGACGACTTTGTAATTGGTCGGAAAGTTGTGGAACGGCAGATTTTAAACCTTGTTCCTGTTGGCTTGACGCAACTTTAGAAAACAGCATTTGCTGGCCAAGCATTGTTTCGACTTTGCTTCGAACAAAATTGAGTTCATCAAGACTGTCGGCGTAAATTGTTAAATATAAGCCAAAACGGAAGAATTTTTCAGCACCAAGTTGTAACTGATCTCGGAGCTCTTCAGCATCGTTTAAAGCAGCTTCAAGAGCTGGATCTCGGGTTCTACCTTTTTCGTTATTAATCGAAAGATCGGCTTCAAGCTGAGTAACTTTTCGACGAAGGTTTTTCATGACAATTTCAGTTTCAACAGGATAAATAAACATTGAAACATCTAAAACTTCATCAGCATTCAAGATCGGCGAGGCCCATCCAGTATAAAGCTGGCGGGGGTAGCCGTAGACATAAATTGTTTGACCATATTTTGTACCAAGTCGAAAATATCCTGAGTGAAATTCAAGACTTGATGGTGCGATTAAATCTCGCAAAGTGTTAATACCAGTTAAAAATGCTTGTTCAACTTCGGCCTGTTCTTGTGCTCGTTGTTGGGCTGCAATATCAACCGCATCTTTTTTCTTCGCCATAATTAAAATCCTCCTTGATCTGGTCGCTCACCTTCAGCTTTTCGAACGAATAAACTTGCTGTATCACGAAAATCGCCCAAAGGTTCATAAACAGCTGTATCTGGGTTATAAACATTATAATAAAGCTCACCGAGTTCTTTGGTGTTTAATTGAACTGATTTAATTCCCATTTGGTAAAGACCACCAGTAATTGAATCAACGCGTTTTTTAATTTCTTCGCGTGCTTTATCCCAAGTGTTGCGGTCGATTTTCGAAATTTGAGCACCCGGTTTTGCAAAAATTTTACCAAAAAATCCTTTTGCTGAACCCTTTAAATTGTTTAAATCACCACTCGGATAATAAGGGACCACAATAAAGAAAGATTTATCCATAATATTCGCACTTCGGCTAAGGCTATCAATAAAGTTAATATAATCTTCCATTAAGTCGCCAAGCAACATATTATCTTGCGCTACTTGAATTTCAGCCAATTTATTTAAATATGGTTCAATATCAACTCGTTGTGAGCGAACCAAAATCTGAATTGGGAAAGTTAATGCATTCAAAAAACTTTGATAAGAATATTCCACACCCTCGCGTTCTCGTGAGCTCATAAGATCGAAGTTAATTGATTTGCAAGCAATAACAGCGCGAAAGCTTCCGTCGCGCATTACCACCATCCCTTCGCGGAGTTCGGCGATTTCAAGCGAATTTTGCGTTGAAGATGGATTTGCTGGAGTATTTATATTTGTTTGGTTTTGGCTCTGATTTTTTTGATTATTAACTTGATTATTATTCATATTACCTCAATGAAATTACTACTTCTTTTTCACCCAAGTCGACCTCGTTCGAATTTTCTTGAGCTTTCTTTTCTTTATCTGCTAGTTTGTTTGCTTGGCGCGCAAGCGTTTCTACCGAAAGATCTTTTCCTTCTGAAACTAACCTTTTCATTTCTGCGCTAATCTTATTTGCAGATTCTCGTTCTGTGAGATGTCTTCTATTTACAAAAGGATTGTTCTCTGGATTGGTAGAAATTCTAACTTTTGGATCTCGCTTTTCACGCTCAACAGTTTCATTAATTTGCCTAATTCGTTCAAAACTGTTATTAATTCCTTCTAAATCTTGATTAAAATCATCTGGCGGATTTTCGAAATGGTTTTGTGGCTCTGATTGTTGAGCTGGCTGTGGTGCAGGTGGTGCAAAATTCGAAAGTGGCTGTGGCGAAGGCTGCGTAAATTGCTGCGGTTGATTTTGCCAATTTGGTGAAATAACTGTTTGATTCATTGAATCTGGATAAGGATTGTAATTTAAATGAATATTTTCATCAAAATTTTGCTGCGGTTGATTTTGCCAATTTTTATTTTGCTGAAAATTATTATAATTTTGTGCTTGCGATTGATTCCAATTTTGCCAATTCGAAAAAGCCCCATTTTGCATTTGTGGCTGATTGTGGTTAAAATTCATTTGGTATTGATTTTGCTGATTCTGAGAAAAGGCTGTTGGCTTAGCTTCAGCTGGTTCTGAAACTTGAACATCTTCAAATTTAATATTATCTGAACCTTCGTATCGATTTTTAGGGTCGAAATAATAAGTTTTGTCTTGAATATTCTCAGAATTTTCATCTGTAAATTGTGCTAAATTTCGGGCCATATCAAGGTTTTGCATAATTTGCTGTTTTCGTCTCTGATCGTGTTGGTTTAATAAATTATCAACGTTCGAAGAAACTCGTGAATTATCAAACATATCTTCGGCTGCACGAGCTTCATTTGAATATTCTTCACGAACAGTTGTGTTAACTGGCGCAATAGAGTGTTTAATGGCCCACCCTTCAGTATCAACGATATCTGCTAAGTAGCTAAGTCTACGTGAGGCTTCATTTTGTGAAAGTTCTTTTGTTAGGTGTTCTTCTCTATTTACTGGTGCAGAAATTTGAATTAAATGTTCCACGCCATCTGGCTGCCAAAAACGCTTGTTTGGTTTTAAATAAAATGAAACAACTGCTGCAAGATAAGTTTCCATTGGTTGGTCTTTTCGAAGCGGTAAAGCGAGTGCACCAAAAAAGATAATAATAGGTAGCGGTAAAATAATTAACCCCGGGAAAATTCCCCAAAGAAAAATCTCCAGCGCAATACAGCCTGCTACAATAATCAGGTAAATGAATTGCCGAAAGTTAAACGGCCCAAGCAATTTGTCATCCGCCTCAACATCTTGAGGAACTTTATAAACGCTCATTCTTTATTTGCCCACTTCTCCTTATTTCAATAATATTAATTTTAACATATTTTCGAAAAAAAATAAAGCTTAAAAATAAAATAGGCAAAAATATTTAGATTTTGCCTATTTCTTGTCTTTAATATTTTCAGGCTTCCAATTTCCGCCCAAAACTTTATCATAAAGACCTTTATTATTTCGTTCAATCTCTTTAAGCATTTTACGAATTTCAGCACCTTGCACGGCGTTGAGCTTTCCGTATTCTGAAGGGTTTTCATTAATCGCCTTAACACTTTCGAGTGTGGATCTAATGGTTTCATTCGACATATTCGAAATTGCTGATTTATCCCAAATGATTTTCATTGCGTCATTTGAAGCTTTAATGATTTTATCGTCTGAGACATTTTTAGCGTAATTGTCATGAATGGCATTATAAACTTCTTTCGAATTCATTCCATTTACAGCAATATTTTCAAGTGCTGCACCACCAATAAATTGAAGATCGTCTTTTTTGGTTTTCTTGAAAGCTTCAACTAAGTCATTTCGGTTAGCATTCAATTCTCCACCAATTTCAGTTTTACCAAGTGAATCAATAGCACCTTTCAAGTCGGTCGTTCCCATAAACTTTTCAGCTGTTGCAGCGCGTAAGTTTTTAGTAATTTCGAAATCAATTCCATCTTTCTGGATTTTTTCACCCATATTTTTCGAAAAGATTTCGCTATAATCACTACCTGAAAAATTAAGTGATTTTGTAAGGTTTGTGAGTGATTCGACTTCTTCTTTGTTCTCTTTCGAAGCTGCCACTAAAGAACTTGCAAGTGCCGAGACTTTTCCAGCTTCACCACGCACGCCAGATGCGGTTTCGAGCAAGTCGTTGCTGTATCGCATATTATTTGCCATTGCATTATTGAGTGAAAGATTATTATTCTTTTCAGCCAGTTTAAGAGCATTTGTTTGATTCATATTATCAACAAATCGAAGTGCTTGCTCGCCAAATTTCCCGCGTAAAGCTTTTAGCGATGCTTCGCTTAAATCAACAACACCGGTGATGTTTCCATTCGCATCTTTTTTGAGCGTTGAATTAAATAATTCTGCTTTAATTTGCGAAAGCCCAGCATTTGTACTTGCGGTTGCACGATTAAGAGCTTCAGTGGCTAGCATCTCTTGATATTGTGTATCTGAATTTATTAAATGCTTTTTGCGAGCATTATAATACATGTTTGAAAACGCATTCGAACCTTCTGGCATATTTTGAATTGCGTCTCGTCTTTCATTTTCAAGATCCGTAAATCGTTCGTTTTGATACAATTCTGCAATTGATTTCGAAGCACCAATTCGGCGTCGGCGATTGTAGTTCATTTGATTAATTCGTACAGGCAATGAATTTGGATTTTTTGCGATTGCATGATTTCGATACTTTTCTTGGTTTTCTGAAAGGAATTTCTTTGCACGATCAACCGGACCTTTGTTCGGATTATTGATGATTCCAGCAAATTTACCAAGCAGACTACCACTAATTCGCATAATTGTTGGTGTAATCGCTAGCGGTACAACTTGCACTACGGCACCAAGTAGAAAAATTAAAAAACTACCGTTCGAACTTGCAATAATTGTTGTTCCGATTAATTGTGATCCTCCAAAAAGAAGAGAAATTAATGGATACATCACAAGCATTGTAGTGAATAAATCTTTCCATTTTTCGAACCATTTTTCAGTATTTGGCAAAATATTCGCTGCAAATGCAAGTGGCGCTAAGAAAACTAAAACAATAATAATTGCCTGTCGTGCAGCTAAAATTACTAAAGCTACAACCGCCGAATAAATTACTGCAACTAATGCTCCAAGAATCATCATTACTGCTGCACCAATATTACCCATAGTTGCAATTGTTACGGTGTAAGCGCCATAAGCCACCACGCCAGTTCCGCTCAAAACCGCAGCGGTCATATTTGACCAATCAAGATTAGCTGTTTTTACCTTATTTTCACCACCACTATTAAAAATGCTATCTCTAATTCCAATCAGAAGATTTTGAGTTTGTGCGCCTAAGATATTCGAAATATCAACTAAAATCGCACAAATATAATAAGAAACATTAATTAAAATTGCTGCAATAATTAGCTTTGGCAATAATTTCTTAATTCCATAATTACTAATTCCAAAACCTGTTACTTGCGAATAAATTACAAAAACAAATCCAATCACAAAAAAGACGTTTGCAACATTTCGCATATAATCCCAAACTTGAAAAAGACCAGATTGATTTGATGTGTAAAGTGGTTGCACTCGCAAAAACGCTTGGAGCCAGTCATAAATACCATCCATCCATTTCGAAATTGTATTAGCAACCATACAAACCATCCAGCCACCCCCACCTTCAACACTACAAAGTGACTTATCTTCATCTTTCGAAACGCCATCAACTTTAACATCTCGTGCTTCACCGTTTTGTTTTACATTTCCAAGTGCACTTACATCAAATGAATAAATTTTTCCGCTTGAAGCATCATTCTCATTATCAAGAGCGATTACTGTTGTTTTGTTTTCACCAGCATTTAATGAAGAATTTTCGGCATAAAGTTTTTTTGAACGAATTGATTCTGGAAATCTTGAAGTGTCGGAAACTTTTGAATATGTTTTTCCGTTATATGTTATGCCATTTTTTGAAGAATCTGTCCATTTTGCTCCATCAAGAGCAAGGGCGATATTCGAATTAAAAAATCCCAAGATTGCGACTACTGTAAAGATCGCGGTGAAAAACACATTTCGAAAATCTTGAGTTTTTGCTTTTTTGAACCTCGCCAAAGTTTGCATATGACCTGATTTTATCATAATTTAACCCTTTTGTCAACCTTAAAATTAAGTTTTTAGAATAAAACACTTGCTTTTTCCCTAAAAATGGTTTAAAGTATAATTATCATGGTAAACAAAATAAAAAATATAATAATAGTTGGGTTAGTTTTGACGAGCTTTTTTGCAGCTTTTCAAAGTGTTTTTTCTTTAAATTATACTTTTGCTAAGGAGATAATTGAAGATAGTAATGGTAATTCTGTTAACCCGAGTGATTTAAAATCGAAATCGGATTCAAACAACAATTCTGACAGTAAAAAAAGTAAAGACACCCCTCCTGCTGATGCAAAAACTGCAATTCTCCCTTCAGACTGGAAAATTGAAGATATCTTAAATATGGTTTTAGTTGTAGTAACTACTGGCGTTGGAATTGCAGCAGTTGGCTCGATTGTTTTTGCTGGCGTTCTGTATATCACCGCTCGCGATAATGCTGCGCAAGTTTCGAAAGCTAAAACGATGATTATGAATACAATTATCGGTATTATAGCTTATATTTTAATGTGGGCGTTCTTAGAATGGATTATTCCAGGAGGAATTTTATAATGAAAAAGATTATTCTAGCGATTTTTATAACTTTTATGCCAGTTTTATATTTTTCGAATAATGCTTATGCGGCTGGTTGTAATGATAACCTAACTTTTTTCGGTCTACCCGCTTGGTATCGTGGATTAACTAAATCTGGCGAAGGTGGATGTCAAATTAAAAATATTGGGCCGTCTGGAAAGGGCGAAGTTACTTTAGAACAGTTTGTCTGGACAGTGGTTGCGAATGTTATTGATATGGCCTTTCGAATTGCTGGTGTTGCTGCAATAGGATTCATTATTTATGCAGGTTATCAATATATGATTGCCGTTGGTGACCCAGGAAAACTTGCAGGTGCTAAAAAATCACTAACTAATGCGATAATCGGACTAGTGATTGCTGTTCTTGCTTCAACAATAGTAACATTTATATTAGGGATTTTGGGATAATGAAAGAATATAAATTTTTAGCAGAAGCATCTTTTGATAAATCAAAAGTATTAAACGGAATTGATACTTCAAATAAAAACAAAGCTAGCGATGCTTCGATGCAGAATGCTTTCAATACTGCTTTTATCTGGGCTGGAATTATCTGTGTGATTATAATTATCGTAGCGGGATTAACATTTATAACGGCTGCCGGAAATCCAGGAACAATTTCGAAAGCGAAATCTGCACTAATTTACGCTTGTGTAGGTATTGTGGTAATCATATCGGCAGCATTAATTGTTAACTTAATTCTTGGCGGATTACTAACGGGGTCAATATAATGAAAAAAATAATTTTAATAAGTAGTATTTTATTCTCAATGATTCTATCACCTATCGCTTTTGCGGAAGGCGGAACGAATGGAACTAATGGTAGTGGAGGAACATTTAACGCTTGTAAACATGTTGTTTCTGGAAAAACTGCAGTTTGTTCTGGTGATTCGAAAAATGCTACAAATATTGCTAAAAATATAATCTCCATTCTCCTGTGGGTTGTTGGTATAGCGGCGGTTATTGTAATTATCTATGCAGGAATAACATTTATAACAGCAGCTGGAAATCCATCAGCAATTGCTCGAGCCAAAACAATGATAATTTATGCCGTTATTGGTTTAGCTGTTGCGATTCTTGCTTATGCAATTGTTAATTTCGTTATTAATACTTCAAGCGGAAAAGGAGTTGGTGGAGGATCATCTGGAAGCTCAGGTACCTCTGGAGAATCTAATAATTCAAGTGGCTCAACTAATACTGGATCGCAAAGTAAAAACCAAAATAGTGAAAATAATTCAAGACAAAATTCAAGCGGTTCGAGTAGCTTAAATAATAATTAAAACAATATAAGGAGAATAAAATGAAGAAAATTTTAATAACTTTTGGATTAATTCTTGCGGTGGCTGGCTCTTTTGCCTTCAACGCTGGATTTTTCGAAAAACAAGCTTATGCAAATAGTGCAGCAGATTTAATTAAACAAGGTGCAGATTCAACTGGTCAACAAGATACTCGTTCAGCTGGTGATATTGCTAAAGATGTTGTAAATATAATGTTCTTTATCATTGGTGTTATGGCGGTTATTATGATTATTTGGGGTGGAATTCGATATGTTCTTTCAGCTGGAAATAGTGCTGCCCTCACTAGTGCAAAAAATACAATTGTATACTCTATTATAGGTTTAATTATTGCAATCCTTGCATACGCAATTGTAAACTTTGTTATTAATACTGTTGCGGGTGGTAATCGGTAATAATAAGACTTCAGATTTAAGTTTGTTAAGTTGAATGATGGTTAATAATTAAAATACTTGCAAAATAGTAAAAATTTGATATAATTTAAGTATATATAATTTAAGAAAGGAAATGTAATTTAAAATGAAAAATATTGTAAAAATGGCTCTATTGACCGCTGCGACAATATTCACTGTTGGTGCTACTACACTTGTAACAATTCCAGCTTACGCTGCTGATTGTAAGGTTACTGGCGGTTTGAAGTCGGCTGATAGCTGTGCTAAAGGTGTTCAAGAAGAAAATGGTGGTCCAACAAGCTTGTTTGATGGCGACTCTCCAATTTTCACGACTGCAATCAATATTATGCTCTTTGTAATTGGTATTCTTAGCGTGATTATGCTTATCTATGGTGGTATTCGTTATGTGCTTTCAAGTGGTGATGCTGGTGCCGTTCAAAACGCTAAAAATACAATTATGTATGCTATTATTGGTCTTGTAATTGCAATCCTTGCTTACGCAATTGTTAACTTCGTTATTAGTTCAATTACTAATAAAGAATAATAAAATAATAAATAAAAAGACTTCATTTTACGGAGGTCTTTTTATTTATTCGAAAATTTGTAAATCTTAAAAAATAAACTAATATAATAAAAATCCCGAAGTTTTATGCTTCGAGAATTTTATTTTTCTACAGAACTTTAATTCGTGTTGCTTGAGTTTTAACTTTTGTGAAGCTGATTGTTAAAATTCCATCTTTCAACATTGCCTCAACTCCATCTTCTTTAATCGGAACTGGAAGAGCTAGTGTTCGGCTAAATTCTCCCCAGTAGCATTCTTGTGCATGATGAGCAATAATTCCCTCTTGATCACCAGGATTTAAACTTCCGCTAATCGTTAAAGTTCCATCTGAAAGTGAAACATCCAAGTCATTTTTATTCACACCCGCAGTTCGTGCTTTAACGAAAAGCTTATCTTCTGTTTCGTAAACATCAACAGCTAATTGACCGGGAAGTTCATTTTCTTCTTCCGCAATTTCAATTTGTTCAGATCCGCTGAAGGCTTCATTTTCTGAAGTCTCCATCAAATCATCACCAAAATTGAAAGCAGCTTCCAATTCATCATTCAAAAAGCTATCATCATTTTGTCTTCTAGCCATTTTTCCTCCGCATTAAATTTCCTAAATAAGATTAATTTACTTTATTATACCGCACTTTTATTATATAATCAAGAGGTAGAAATGATTTTTTTATGAAGAAAAGCATATACGAAATAATTTTAAATTCTTTTGCACCAGATGATTGCTATTTTTGCCAAAAATTGGGTGAACCTATTTGCAAAAAATGCCTTAAATCAAGGTGTAATTTTGGTAATTCTCTTTCTCGCTCGAATAGTATTATTTCAAAAGAATTTTATCTTTCGAAAAGGTCTGGAGAACTTCAAAAAATAGTTGATGAATTTAAATTTCAAAGCAAGAGACAAAATAATTATTATCTCGCGAAACTTTTATCTGATTTTCTGCTTTCGAATAGCGAATTTATTAGTAATCGTGAAAAATTGGTTTTAATTCCAGTTCCAACACTTTCGAATCATATTCGTGAACGTGGTTTAGATCATACTGAACTTTTGGCTCGCCAGCTTGCAAGGAATTTGAAAATTAAAAAATCGACATTAATTAAAAGAATATCAAAAACCACTCAACGTGGCAAAAATTTTAAAACGCGACAAATTCAGGCAAAAAGTAGTTATGAATTTATAGGAGAAAAGCTTTTGGAAGGTAAAATTTATGTAATTTTTGATGACATTCGCACAACTGGTGCAACTTTAGACTCTATTGCGAAAATTCTTCTCCAGAGTGGTGCTAAAGAGGTCTGGGCATTTTATTTACTTCAGCAAGAAAAATAACTTGAGAATTCAAAAAAAATGTGATATAATGGAAAATATCTGGAGAGGTGGCCGAGTGGTTGAAGGCACCGGTCTTGAAAACCGGCATGCGGTAAAACGTATCGAGGGTTCGAATCCCTCCTTCTCCGCCAAAATAGGTAATTCTGCTTAACGGCAGGATTTTCTATTTTAATAGAGATTTTTTGAATTTTTAAATAGCTTATGGTATAATTAAAATATTATGAATTTCGACAATGAAAACCGAAATGGCGTTCCTCGTGTAACGGGTTTGCCTGAATCACAATTTCGAACACCTGAGGTGGGTAGTTTTATGGCTGAAAACCCTAAAGAATTTACCGAGCCGGTTTTTGAAGAAGTTAAACCCTTTAATCCAGAAGAATATACGCAAGTTCGTGAAGTTGAAAATAATCAATCTCCCACTGAAAATATTGAAGAACGAGAAATTGTTAATTGGCAAGCACAAGACTTAATCATTGGTGATAAAAATAAATCTTGGTATATTATATTTTCAATTATTATTTTAGCATTTTGTCTTTTTGCAATCTTGAATCAATCTTGGACTTTTCTTGCTTTAATTATAGTATCAGCTATTGGAATTTTAACTCTTCGAAAATCAAACCACACTCAAATTATATCTTATAGTCTTTCGACGCACGGAGTTTATATGGGTGAAACTTTTCATTCCTATGGTGAATTTCGAGCTTTTGGTATTCGAAAAGAAACAAATACTTATGCTATTATTCTTTTGCCTAAAAAACGCTTTTCGCCCAGCACAATTATTTACTTTCCAAAGGAAAATGGTGAGAAAATCACAGATATTATTGGCGCTCGCCTACCAATGGAAGAAGTTAAACTTGATTTAATTGATAAAATTATTCGAAAAATAAATCTTTAATCTTGCAATATTTTAGAAAATGTGCTAAAATTTAAATGTCTGCTTAGCGCGGAAGAACTTCAAAAGTTAGCTACTGAAAAGTAGCATATGCACCTGTAGCTCAGCTGGATAGAGCGTTGGCTTGCGGAGCCAAAGGTCGTAAGTTCGAATCTTGCCAGGTGTACCATAGAAAAAGCATCAGAATAATCTGGTGTTTTTTCTATTTTGGTGATATAATCGTTTTATGATTAAAAAAATACCAAAAAGAATAAAAAATAACAAGATTATATATATTTTAACTATCATTTTATTACTTTTACTGGGTGGAATTATATTTCTTAATAAAATTAACCATAATGTAGAAGAAAAACATAATCAAGATATTACAAAGTATTATTTTAAAGATTCAAAATATAATGGAATCAGTTCAAAATTTATTGAAAGAAAAAATTCAAAAGAAGATGCTATATTAGAAATCCCTGTTACGAAGAATAACAAAATCAATGAATTTATAAATAATAAAATTCAAGAAATTGATGATATTTTTAAAGATGATGCGAAAAAATCAACTTTCGAAAATATTTCAACTGAAAGAATTAGCTATCAAGTTTATTATAATAACGATGATGCTATTTCGATTTTAATTTCAATCAAACAAGATACTCATGGAGCGAATTCGAATGATCAAAATTTATTTTGGACGTTTAATGCCAAAAATGGAGAAATTATAAAATTTAGTGACTTTTTAAACAATAAAGAAAAAGATAAATCTAATATTTTAGAAATTATTAAAAATAAAATTCGAGATTATTTAAAAAATAGTAAAAAAGAATTCTCGAACGAAATTTTAAATGATTTAGACTTTGAAAGTTTCGAAAATATAATAATATTAGATAAACAAACGATCGACTTCCCTTTCTCTAAAGGTCAAATTATTCCTTCTAATTTTTCTTCGGTTCAATTTCAAATCAAAATTTCAGAAATTTCTAATTTCTTGCAAAATGATTTTTCAAGAAAAATATTCGAAGTTCCTGATATACAAAATTCGAAACAAGCTCAAAAGACAGCACCATTAACTTCTCAATCTCCTCTTCTTGATAAAGATTGTTCAAAATGTATTGCTTTAACCTTTGATGATGGACCAGGCATATATACCGATAAACTCCTTTCTTATCTTCAAAGTTATAAAGCGAAGGCAACTTTCTTTATGATTGGTCCAAGTGCTCAGAGATACCCTTCTATTGTAAAGCGAGTTTTTGATAATGGACATCAAATCGGTAATCATACTTGGTCTCATTCTTCCTTGCCAAGCCTATCTCCTGCACAAGTTCAAAATGAAATAGCCTCAACTAATAATATTTTGCAAAGTATTACAGGTGTAAAACCTACTACACTTAGACCTCCATATGGTGCAACTAATGCGGCCGTGCAAAGAGTTGTTTCTAATCTTGGAATGAGTTCAATTTTATGGTCTGTTGACACTCGCGACTGGGCAGATAGAAATTCGAATATTGTTTGTAATAGAGCAATCTCGAATGCACGCCCTGGTGCAATAATTTTAATGCATGATATTCACCGAACATCAGTTGAAGCGGTTCCGTGCATTCTGCAGAATTTAAGTTCTCAAGGTTATCAATTTGTAACTGTTGATAAGTTGCTTGGCAATCTTCAGCCTGGGCATATATATTATTCAGCAAAATAAATCTTTATTTAATCTCTGATATATGATAAAATGTAAATATTGGAGAGGTGGCCGAGTGGTTGAAGGCGCACGACTCGAAATCGTGTATGCGGGCAACCGTATCGGGGGTTCGAATCCCCCCTTCTCCGCCACGAAAGTAGCTCGCGTTTGCGGGCTTTTTTCGTATCTATTGACTTTAGCTTTAGTATCTGTTAAAATTGAAAGATATTTTTATAAATAGTTCTTTTAGAAATGAGGTCAATGTCAATATATGAAAAAGATGTTTTTTCAATTTGTTTTTGTTTATGTGTTTTCGCTAATTGC
The DNA here is from genome assembly GCA_938036745.1 of uncultured bacterium. GTDB lineage: Bacteria > Patescibacteriota > Saccharimonadia > Saccharimonadales > Saccharimonadaceae > Nanogingivalis. The sequence continues at coordinate 11,577 of CALHWG010000060.1, read as the reverse complement.
TGCGATATTACTGTTAATTCTCAAATCAGAAAGTTCAGAATTTAGCTATTTTATAGCACGAATTTCACTTTTTGAATATAGTGTATTGACAGGTTCATTCCTTTTTACCCCGAGATTTACGGTAGGGTTATTAAAGAAGATTTTTAAGAATAGCGTTGTTAACCCAGGTGAATTTCCAGAAGGTTCAGTATCTTGGCCATATATTGTTTTATTTGTTTTTATTCTAGATATACTCTTCGGATTGAATCTACTAATCCCTGTAGCTGCTATTGTGCAGTCCAGTTATGTTTTGTATAGGTTTGCTAAAATATATAAAACTATAATTTTGATGGATTCGGAAGAATAACCTCTCTAAGTCAGCAAAAGCTGGCTTTTTTATTTTCGAAAAATAAAAACTGCTATTTTCAAAATTTAATAGCAGTTTTAAAATTATTATTTTACTAATTCAACTTTAAGCTTTTCAATTAATTCTACAGATGTTGGATCTACGTTGTTTAAGATGGCAAGATAAATGCTGACAAAATCTGCTAAAATCGATCCCCAAAGAACTTGTTCAAGATAAGTTGAACCTTTTAGCTCAATATTTCGTGCTGCTGGGCGTTTTCCGCTTAAAAGCCTATCTGATATCTCGAATCGTTTTTGCACGCGTGGATGGTCTAAATTGCTTCGTAAATTAAAAATTGCGAAAAGTTTTTCAACTGGGTGCGAGCTCCAACCGATAAATTCATTATGATTAAATTCTGGATATTCATTAAAGAAGCTAATATTCTTAGCATTTTCATTCCAAGAAATTTTCCATTTATAAGCTAGCGGTGAAAATTCACTCGAACTCAAAAAAACTGCACTTCGCCCTGCCGAATAAAGCGCTAACTGCTTGGCATAATTCCGCTCATTCGAAACACTTGCCACCCAAGATTCGCTTTCTTTTCGCAAAAAATCGGCATAATGCTCAATTTCTTCGTGTTTTTCGTTCGAAATAATTCCAAAATTCACCAAAATTTTAGTTAAAGCTCTAAAATTATAAATTACCGCCATTCGAGGTTGAAGGCCTGTCGGCAATTTAACATGAGCAATTTCATTTTTTCGAGCAATTTCTTCCATTTTTCCGTGCGAAGAAACTGTGGCAACTTGTGCACCAATTTCAATTGCTTGACTTAATGCTGAAATTGACTCTTCTGTATTTCCAGAATACGAGCTTGCGATTACTAAAGTATTTTTCGAAACACTTTTTGGTAAATTATAATTTCGAATAATTTCGATTGGTAAAGTTATTTCATTTTCGAGCCATTTTTTTACAATTAAACCAGCTAAAGCTGAGCCACCCATTCCTGTAATAACAATATTTTTGATTTCACGGCCATCATTTTCTGGTGAAATAACTTCAGCTTGAAAAAGTGCCTGTTTCCACTGTTCGCTAGCAACTAAAAGCGCATTTTGCGGGTCGCGCTGAACTAATAAATTAAAATTATCTAACATTTTCCACCCTTTCGAAAAAATAATCTTGATTATGCTTTAATTCTATGATACAATATAATTAATAAAAAGTAAAGTCAATTAATTATAAAGGTGGGTTATGGAAATTGATATGAATCAAACAAGTAAAATGCCAGTTAGCGACGATCCAGAGCTCGCTAAGATTCTTTCTGGTGTTAGCGGTTCTTCAGATGATTCTGATGACAATCAAAGCACTGATGAACTCCAATATGAAGATTTAAACCAAGTTGAGGTTCCAGTTGCTGAAGAAGTTCAGCCGGTTATTGAACAAGCTCAGCCAACTGTAATGCCAAGTTTTGGTGGTTTAGATTTAGATACAATTAAAGGTCATGCTCTTGAAGATTTGCGACCATTAGTTGATAAATTAACAGTTTCGAATGAAGAAAAATTTGATATTTATCTTTTGCTTCTCCGTTCAAGTGATGATAATACTTTAATTGAACCAGCTTATAATGCTGCTCGAATGATTGAAGACGAGACGAAGCGTGCAAATGCACTTCTAGATGTGATTAAAGAGATTGATTACTTTAAATCGAAATAATTATAAAAAACTGCGATAGATTTTAAACTCTCGCAGTTTTATTTTTTAAAATATTAAATTGCACTTAGGATTTTGTAAAATTATTTAGAACTCAATAAAAATAGGCCCTAAGTTCAGAGCCTATTTTTATTTTTCGAAATTAGATTTTTTTCGAATTTTTCTTTAATTTTTTAGCGAAGAATATAATTATTGGTGTGAAAATTGCAGCGACTAAACCAATCAAAACTAATATAGTAGTGATATCTTGTTGGTTTTGTTTTTCGCGTAAATATCCAGTTTCTGGATAATTTAAACGTTGCTTTGCAATTTCCTCATTGCGTTTTTTGATAGCTTCTGCAAGTTTGCCTGTTTCAATTTGAGATTCTTTTTGCTTGATAGAATTTTTAATTTCTTGCAATTTTTCGCTTAATTCTTGGCGTTTTTTATCATCTTTAACTTTCGAAATTAAATTCTCAATATTTTCGATATCAACAGCCGGAAGCTCATTTTTCTTCGTTTTATTATCTTCAACGATTTTTTCAACTCCTTTTAGTTTATCTTCAGATATTTTTTGGCGCTCGCTTTCTGCTTTTTTAGCTTTTTCAATAGCCGATTTCAAATCTTCTTCCACTTTTTTAATTTCTTCGAAAGTTGGATTATCTGCTTTTTGAACTTCTTTAGCTTTATCGGCTTCAGTTTTAACTTCATCTTTCAGCCATTTTTGTGAGTCTTCTAAATCTTTAATTTGTGAATTTAGGGCTGTTTTATCAGCTCGCAAACCATTCAAAGCGTTTTCAAGTTCATTGATTGCTTCTAAGATTTCACTCTCTGAGGCAAGGTTTTCGGTTGAATTTTTTATCGCTTCGGCAGTTTTAAGTTGGCTTGAAATATTTAAGTTTGACGCCGCATTTACAACTTCTTGCAACTGTGCTAAAGTTTCCTTAGAAAAATTATTAAGATTTTTCAAATTAGCAATTTTGTCTAAAGTTTGCTCCAACTTTTTGGTATTTTTATTGTATCGTTCAGCAATTTTCTCTAGCTCTTTAAGATTTGCTTGTTTTGCTACAGGGTCGAGAATCTTGTCGTTTTCATTTATGACATCCTTAAAATCGGCGATATATTCAATCACTTTCTTTAATTCGTTAATCGCGTTTGAAATATCAGTTTTGCGCTCATTTTCTAGAGATACGATTTCGGCAATTTTATTATTTAAAGAATCTGCTGCATTTTTAACATCATCGTTGGTTATTCCTAAAGGTTGTGTTGCAGTACGCTTAACCTCAGTTAATAAATTAGCAGGGATTACATTTTTAATATAATCTGGCTGTTTTTCGAAATTTTCAAGAGCTTTTTTAGCTGGCTCACGAGAAGCGAAAGCAGTCAAAAGCCTAAATTGAGCGGTCGTGGTATTTCCGTATTTATTTGTAGCCTTAACTGTAATCAAATAGTCACCATTTATTTGGTTTTCTTTATTGCTGAATACTTCTTCGGCATCAGTTGTGAAAGAAGTAATATCTGATGTTGGGCTACTTGCTGTAAAGAAATTTCCACCAGCTTGCGGATTATAACTCTTCTTGAAAGATTCTATTAGAGCATCATTAATTGTAGAATTATTTTGTCTTGGCTTATCCCAAATTAATGGTGAGCCTTCTTTCAATGGAATACTATTACCTTGAACATTGAAATTAATCTCTGGTTTTTCGTTTAGGTCAAAGTTTATATTCTCTACTGTTACGTCAGATGTATTGTAGAGCTCGCTTTGGTTATCCATGGTATTTCCATTAGGTAGAGTGTATTTTTTATTTGGAACACTAAAAGTATCTGTACCTGTAAATTTATCTGCGTTAACTTTAATATATCCACCATCCTGTTGTGGATTTCCGTTTTTGTCTGTATTTACAAAAGTTTGATTATTTTCTATTGGCATAATTGTGCCATCAGCATTAATAAAAGGATTTTTAAAAATTCTCTGACCTTTTTGAGCCTTAATTGTTACATTCGATCGAATTCCCCAAACTCCAGCATGTGGAAGATCTTTGAGGAATGAGAAATCTGTAACATGACTATCATGAATCCAAAGTAATCCAACCTGTTTCCAGTTTTTTACAGCTGACATATCTGAAATACTAGATGAACTTAAGTAGGCTGTTTTAATTTTAGTTAGTGTGGCGGCTGCAGAAATATCCTTTAAGCTATTCATTCCGGCGACATGAAGTGTCTCAAGATTCGTGAAATACTGAATGCCTTCCACATTCTCGAAATTTCGATACGCATCTTCTGGCCAAAACTCTGTCATTGTTTTAGCTACACCAGCTGTAATTGGACTATCCAGTGTTCGGCTTGGATCACTTTTCATTAAAACCGAATTTAATGCACGCTTAAAATTCACATCTGTAAATTTAATTTCATAACTATCCGGAGCATTGCTTGGATCAACGGGGTTCACCGCTGAAGTATAAGCTGATGCTTTCGAAAAAATATTTTGTTTGCTGACAATTTGTGTTCCATAGTACCCACCACCGAGTGCTAGAACCGCTACCGTCATTGCAGGCAATAAAATTCTATTATTCTTTACTTTCATTTAATCTTTCCTTGAATATATTTATGCTTATTCTATTTTACTAAATACTTGCAAAAAAATCAATAGTGTGCTAAAATTTAAATACTTTTTGAAAAGGGGTGAAAGAAATGAAAAAAGTACATTTGCACAGGTTCGGTAAAACTGATATATTTTTTTCGATAGCTGTTACTCTTTGTACTGAAAGAGTAACAGAGCCAGATAAATCTTATCTACTTAGTGATAGCTCTAATTTTGGGGAGCTGATACTCGAGGTTGAAACCATTCAACCGATTGGGTTTCTTCGAAATAAGAATTTCTTCTTCGATCTTAACGAAGAAAATCTCAAAGAAGCTAAGATTGCACTCGAAAAAGGCGAAATAGGAAACTGGTTTATCCGGATAAACTCAGCCTCGGAGAGGCTGTCTAAGAATCAGCTAAGCCAAACCGTTTAATAAGCCGTTCAAAAGAACGGTTTTTATTTTTTTTCGAAAACTAAAATCGCCCAAAAATGAGCGATTTTTTACTATTTTTTGAAGATTTCTTTTGCTATTTTTTGCACAATTTCTGTGTCATTCCAAGGTGTTTTTTTGCCGTCAATTACGCGGTAAACTTCATGCCCTAAACCTGTAATTAACACGATATCGCCCTTTCCTGCAATTTGTAAAGCTTTTCGAATTGCTTCTTCGCGATCTGGAATTTCTTGAATATTTGCTGGTAATTTTTCACCTTTTTTCGAAATTCCCGCAATAATTTCTTCACGAATTTGCTTAGCATCTTCAGTGTAGTTTTCTTCATCGGTAATAATAATTCGGTTGGCTAAATCTTGAGCGATTTTTCCCATAATTGGGCGTTTTTCACGATCACGGTCGCCACAAGCGCCAAAAACTAAAATCGTGCGCTCTTTAGTGATTTTTTTTGAAGCTTTAAGAAGTTTTTCAAGCGCGTCTGGCGTGTGGGCGTAATCTACAACCACGTCAAAAGGTAAATTCGAAACAGCATATTCAAACCTTCCTGAAACTCCTTCAAGATTAGCGATTCCCTCTTGAATATCTTCGAGCGAAATTCCCAAAAGATAAGCGCCGGCCGCCGCCGCAGTCATGTTGTAAACATTAAATTCGCCTGGTAGATTTGTGGCGATTTCAAGTGTAACGTTATTATCAATTCGTAAATTAGCTTCGCTTCCTTTTTTGTAAAGTTTGAAATTTTCAATTTTGACTTCTGCAGAATCACTTTCGCCATAAGTTATTTTTTGCTCGCCAGCTTCAAATTTATTGAAAAATTCGAAATAAGCGTCATCAGTATTTAAAACAATAAATCGTGGTTGCATTTCGAAAAGTTTTGCTTTAGCGTTAGCGTAGTTTTCCATTGTTTTATGGTAATCAAGATGATCTTGCGTAAGATTAGTCATAATTGCCATCTCAATAGGAACTCCAGCAAATTTGTATTGATCAAGCGCGTGCGAAGTTGCCTCAATTAATGCAAATTCAACATCAGCTTTTTTTGCATCAGAGAAAAATTTTTGTAATCTCGAAACTGTTGCGGTTGTAGAATTGGTATCATTTACTGTTTGAATGCCTGCAATCTCAATATTTGCGGTTGAAAACATCGCAGTTTTATAGCCAGCTTCTTTTAAGATTTCATTAAGAAAATTAACAGTGGTGGTTTTACCGTTCGTACCCGTTACAGCAATCACTCGCAAGTCGCGCGCTGGGTTGCCATAACGCGTGGCGATAACTTTTGCACGAGATTTTCGATAAGTTTTTTCAAGCCCAGAAATTGCCGTTTTTGGCAGAATTTTGCGAGCCGTTTTTGCTAAATTATTCTTAATGCTCATTCTTAAATTATATCACTTTTTAGATTTTCAGGCAAATTTTCGAAAGAAAAAACCGCCCCTTTTTAGGCGTGGAAATCTTCGGGAATTATTTTAAATCTTTCGAAACAATAATTCGCTGAGTATAAACCATTCGGTTATATTCTTTTTGCGTATTCTTCTGGTAATTTTTTAAATATCTATAATTGATTTGTTTAAAATAATTTAATTCCGTTCAACATTCCTCCGGCAGAAAATATGCCAGAAATCAAATACATTATAAAAATACATATTTGAAGTGTTAATAGAATTTCTGCCCAGATTTTTGCCTTTGATTTTCGCCCAGTTTCGATTTCGAATTTATTCGCAGCCTTAAGCGAATAGCTAACAGCTATAACTGAAAGCAAGCTAAAACCATAGTTAATAATTGGAGCTGGCGAAGGAGCTGGAAATAAGCTTAAAAATCCCAATATTGCAGCAATTTGAATTGGCATAAAATCCTCGCTTTTACCTTTTCGAATAACTTTATATTCCTCAAGGATAAACTCATTGTTTTGGGCTTCTTGCAATTTTTCTTGGTTTTCTTTTGGTTTTTCTTGCGGTGTCGGGTAAATATCTTCTGGCTTATATTTTTTAACTTCCATATTTCAAATTATATCATGATTTAATTGAAAATTTCGAAAAAATAAAGTAAAATATTTTTATGGAGAGATGGCCGAGTGGTTTAAGGCGCACGCCTGGAACGCGTGTTGGGCGCAAGCTCTCGCAGGTTCGAATCCTGTTCTCTCCGCCAAAACCAATATTTTTTTGAAAAATCCTTGACTTTTCGAAAAATATCAGTTAAAATAATAAAGTGATTTGCACGAGTGGTGGAATTGGTAGACACGCTAGTCTTAGGAACTAGTGCCAATTGGCGTGAAGGTTCAAGTCCTTTCTCGTGTACCAGAAATTATTTAGAAAATCTCCCGAGAATCTGGGAGTTTTTCTTTTAATATTTTTTCGAAATTTTAAGATTTTTCTAAGCTGAATGTGCTAAAATATAAATAGAAAAGAGGTAGATATGAAAACTAAACTTGTAATCTTTGGCTTAACTGGCGATTTGGGGCGACGCAAGCTTTTGCCTGCGCTCGATTCCCTGCTTGAAAAAAATGAGATTTCTCCAGATGATCTTGAAGTTATTGGCGTTTCTCGGCGGCAAATTCAGCCTTTTGAAATTCTTGAAAGTTCGCTCGGGCTTTCGCGCGCTGAAAATTCTAAACTTTCGCAAATTTTAAGTTTTTTCGAAATGAATTTAGCAGATGAAACAGAATACAAAAAGCTTAAAAAATATCTCCAAGATGAAAATGAAGAATCGCAAATTTTGCTGTATCTTTCAGTTCCGCCGGCAAGTGCTGCGCAGATTTCAACATTAGCCGGAAAAGCTGGTTTAAATGGTAAAAATGTTAAAATTCTTTTCGAAAAACCTTTCGGAATTGATCTAAAATCGGCGCAAGAATTTATTTCTCGAACGGCGGAATTTTTTAGTGAAAAGCAGATTTTTCGAATTGACCATTATTTAGCAAAAGAAATGGCACAAAATTTACTAATTTTGCGGCACAAAAATGCATTATTCTCGCAAATTTGGAACGGAGAATCCATTTCGAAAGTGCAAATTATCGCCAGCGAACAGATTGGAATTGAAGGTCGTGGTACTTTTTATGAACAAAGTGGCGCTTTGCGTGATTTTATTCAAAGTCATTTAATTCAGATTTTGGCATTATTTTTGGCGGATTTTCCAAAGAGCTGGAACGATTTGCCTGAAGCTCGCTTTAAAGCATTAGAACAGATTGAAAAATTACAAAATCCTGAAGAAAATGCAATTCGCGCTCAATATCAAACTTATCGTGAAGAAGTTGAAAATCCAAAATCTTGCGTTGAAACTTTTGCTAAAATTCGACTATTTTCGAAAGATGAAAACTGGAAAAATGTGCCTTTCGAACTAATTTCTGGCAAAAACTTGAGCGAAAAACGCAGCGAAATTCGCATTCATTTGCGCAAAACTGAAGAAAATCAAGCTAATTTAATTCAGATTTCGCTTGATGATTCAGCAAGTGTGAAAATTGAACTTGCAACGAAAATTCCAGGCTTAAATCGTCGCACAGAAATTCGAAATTTGAGTTTTTCTTATGATGAAAATGCTCAACCTGCCGAAGCTTATGAAAAAGTTTTGGCTGAAGCGATTCAAAATGAAAAAGCGTTTTTTGCTGAGAGCGATGAAATTTTGCGCGCGTGGGAAATTCTTCAGCCAGCTTTGGATTTTTGGCAAAATTCGAACGAAGAAACTTTGCGATTTTATAAAAAAGGAACAGATTGGAGCGAAATTTAATGCAAGAAAAATCAATTTTCACACGAATTATTGAGGGCGAAATTCCCTGCCACAAGGTTTATGAAGATGAAAAAGTTTTCGCAATGCTTGATATTGAGCCACTTTCGAACGGCCATGTTTTGGTCATTCCAAAAAAGCAAGTTGATTTGATTTGGGATTTAGAGCAAAGTGATTATGATTATCTGTGGCAAATTGCCAAAAAAATTGCCAAGAAAATTCAAGCTGAAATGAAACCGCTTCGTGTGGGTGTTGTGGTTGAAGGTTTTGGCGTGCCGCATGCGCATATTCACCTTGTTCCACTTTATGATAAAAATGTTTTGCAGCTCCACCACGGCTACCCCGCTGAAAATTCACCCGAAGAACTTGCTAAAATTGCTAAGAAAATTGCTTTCGAAAAATAAAAAAAGCCCCACAATTTCGTGGGGACTAATGTTTATTTGAAATCGTTGGATATAATGCTAATATTATACCCTTCACTTGCCGTGCGTTCTTCGACATTAAAGTGTATTTTCGAATTCAGTTTGTAATAATCGATGTATACACCTCTTTTTAGCCACCAATTTTTTAGAGTGTGCCGATCTGAGTAATTACCAGACATTCTTTCTAGAATAGGAATAGAATTTACCTTACCTTTTGAGTGTTTTATATATTCTTTGGCAAAGTTTTCTATTTCTTTGCGACTATCCGCAAGGACATTTTCAAGTTTTCCATTTATAGAAAGCAAGAAAACTTTATCTGTCTTCTTTACTAAGTCGCCATTTCCATCGAAGATTTCTATGGTTTCTCCTTTTAGACTTTTTAGGATGTACACCACTACGTATGTAGATTTTTCCATTTATTTTCTCCGCGTTTAAAGTCCGCCCGACTGTAGATTTTTCGAAGCTTTCAGCTTCGAAAGCTAAGTTTAATTTTTAAACTCAATTTTCGAAACTGAAAATTCGGCAAAACTAGCCAGATTCCTACTTTTGAAATGTTCTCTCGCTCCACGCAAGTAACTTAATTATATCACTAAAATTGAAAAAAGTCAAGCAAATAACCGCATAAAGTTGTAATTTTGGGTTAGTAATTTATGCACAAAGCTTAATGAATGGATTTTAAGTTCAAGAAAAAGAGCCTCGTTATTATACGAGACTCGTGATAATTGAGCTATAACACCGCAAATCCCCGACAGCCTATTATTCGGCCGTTTTCATCTCTTACTTGCTGAGATGAAAGCAGTAAATCGTCGGTTCGACGTCCTGCTACTTGAGCGGCCTTAGCTGTAGCTAGACTGACAAAAAGGAAAACTCCCTCTTCCCAGTCTGGTAGATCTATTGGATCTCCGAATTGTGAGCGTACTAGCGGGAATCCATCTATATCTCCCACCACTACATCTGTTTGGTCTGCCCGAGCTATAGTTCCACTCGGGCTGATTTCGCGGAGGATACTGCCGTCCTCTGCAACAAGTGTAAGTTTATGTGGCGTCAAATTTTTAATTTCCATTTTATTCACCTCTCTCCCCCACAAATGGTAACGAGGGAGTCTTTCTTTTTGCTTGAGCACTTTACTACTCAGCGAAAAGCTTTTAAAATATCTTTTTCAAAACTTATCGCCAAGTGGTAAATCTGGTGAATAAAATGTCGCAGGCTAAAATATTAAACTCAATCCTTGTAATGTTCCATCGTTAGTTTCCTAGTTAACGAATAATATTATTATAGCATAATAATAGTAATAAGTCAAGTATTTAATTGAAAATAGTTTGAAGAATCCTGTAAAAATGGTAAAATTTAATTATGAGGATTATCGCGATCGGCAAAAAGCACGAAAAGTGGGTTTTGAATGGAATTGAACTTTTTGAAAAACGGCTCAAAAAACCGTTTAATTTGAGCTGGGATATTTTGCCACATTCGAATTTTGCTGAAGAAAAAGCGCGCGAAGAAGAAACTCAGCGGATTTTAGCAAAAATTAAACCGAGCGATTTTGTGATTTTGCTAGATGAGCGTGGTAAAAATATTTCTAGCCCAGAGCTCGCTAAAATGCTTTCGAACGGATTTGTAAATTCGCAGAATTTTGTGATTGTGATCGGTGGAGCTTTTGGCGTGTCTGAAGAACTTCGCCAGCGAGCAAATTTTGTTTGGAGTATTTCGAAATTAGTTTTTCCACATCAAATTGTGAGATTGATTTTGGTTGAGCAAATTTATCGTGCGCAAGAAATTTCTTCTGGCGGAAAATATCACCACGAATAAATTATTTTTTTGTGGAAAAAGCTGTGGAAACTCATTGAAAATTCGAAAAAAAACTCGCCTGAAAGCATTTGCGAAAAATGTTGAAAAAATATATAATAGAATTACTATGGCGAAAAATGAAAAAGAGATTGTTGAACTTCGAAATTTGAAAAAGCGTTTTGGTGTTGGTGATGCTGAAAATTATGCTTTGAACGGTGTGAATTTAAGCATTAAACAGGGCGAATTTATTATAATTATGGGGCCTTCTGGCTGCGGAAAAACCACACTTTTAAACACAATTGGTCTTCTTGATCGTGCGACTGAGGGAGATTATGTTCTTGACGGGCAGAATGTTGCACGAATGTCGCGCCGCAACCAAGCGAAAATTCGAAGTGAAAAAATCGGTTTTATTTTTCAAAATTTTAACTTAATTCCCCGCTTAACCGTAATTGAAAATGTGGCTTTGCCGCTGGTTTATAAAGGAATTGGAAAAGTTAAACGGCTCGAAAAAGCTTCAGAAGTTTTAAAACAATTTCATCTTGGTGAGCGCGAATTCTATATGCCGTGGCAACTTTCTGGTGGGCAAACTCAGCGCGTAGCAATTGCGCGGGCGCTCGTAAATAA
>CALHWG010000059.1 GCA_938036745.1 uncultured bacterium | reverse complement strand
TACAAAGATGAAAACGGCAATATGGTAAAAGTCAGCGAAGAAGATATTTCACGACTTGAAAATACTACAAAAACAAAGTCTCAAGATATTGTAAAAACTTATCGTGATTCGAAAAGCGGCGCTGATCAAGGGTTCTTCGGCCCGATGGGAAAGAGTCTTGCGACAGCTGGTGATCAACTCGGGAAATTTGCAGGTTGGGCTGGTGAAAAGTTTGGCGAATTTATAAGCTGGGCAAAAAAAGCAGGCTCGGACGCTTGGAATGGAATTACATCATTTTTTGGCGGAATCGGTCAATGGTTTAGCGACCGCTGGGGTGATATTAAAAACGCATTTTCAAATGCTTGGCAAACTTTTTCAAATATCGGTAGAAATATTTGGGAAGGCTTAAAATCCGGAATCGGCAATATCGCCAACAATATGAGAAATATGTTTTCTGGGGCTGTGGAAGGTGTGAAAAAATTCCTTGGCATTCATTCGCCCTCAAGATTGTTTAAGAGTTATGGTGGATTTGTAAGCGAAGGATTCGCACTTGGAATCCAAAGCGAGATGAACACAGTTTCAAAAGCTTTCACTAAAATGACCGACTTCGAAATCCCAGAGTATACAGTGAAAACCAATTTTGATGTAGATACTCCAGATTATGGCATTGATCAAACTGTAAAAGCTCATCTTGATTACCAAAGCAAACTCGATAAAGAACGTGAGACTGCGATGGACAAAATCGAAGAAGCAATTCGCAACCAAAAACAGCAAATCACGGTTAAGGTTGGTGAGGATACGCTGGTTAATAAAATTATTGATGGTGTTAATGCAAAAAGCTTCCTTGAAAATAGAACGGTGTTTGATATCTAAAGAGAAAAAGGGGCGAATGCCTCTTTTTTGCTTGATTTTGATGGGCTTTTGGTTGTATAATAAAATTGTTCAGACAAAAAATACGGAAAGCTTTTAAATTGAGCTGATGTTTTTGCTTATTTTGAAGCTTTCGTATTTGTCTGAACAAACAATACTACTTTTAAACATCGGCTCAATTTATTTAGTCGAGGATTGGAAAAAAATGAATCAGAAAAAAACGAGATTGAATTCGGATAAAAAAGCTATATTATATACGATTATATCTGTTTTTATACTGTTTTTTATTATTATAGTCTGGGCAGGTTCTTCGGCCAAAAAGGGAAATAAAGAGATAAGCAACGAGGTCTCAAAACAGAAAATATCTGTTAATATAGAGAAAGACCAAACTCTTGAAACTGGTAAAAATAGTTATAAGATCAAAATCTCAGGATTTAAAAATGTTGCAAAAATGAGCATTAGAATCAACTGTGAAAATACGGTCAGTCATAAAGACCCATTGAGCAAATGTAATAAGACTATAGAAAAAGAAACTCAAGGAAAAGAGTCGTTGGAGGATTTTGTAACGTTTAATATTTCAGATTTTTCACAACAGGAAAA
>CALHWG010000058.1 GCA_938036745.1 uncultured bacterium | reverse complement strand
AACTCCTGGCCTCTTCCATGGCAAGGAAGCGCTCTAACAACTGAGCTAAACCCGCGTATGTTTTAATTTTACCAAAAAACATCGTTCAAGTCAACACTTTCCATTAAAATTCTTTCAAAAAATTAATAATCCAAGTTTTATATTTCGAAAGCTTATCTATATATATAAATTCATTCTGGTGATGAGCCTCATCCCATTCACCAGGGCCAAAAACAACTACTTGAGCATTTTTTAACCCATTCACAAATTCACCCTGATCAGTTGCTCCTGGACTAACCATAATCGATTTTTCACTTAATTTTGAAACCTTCAAAATATTTTCAATAACCCTTGATTTTTTTGAAACAAGGCTTGAAGGAACCGGCTCACTATGATATTCCCAGTTAAAATCATATCTTTCAGCCAATGAATTGAAGGCATTTTTAAAATCAGAGTCAAGTTCAGGCGTGGTTCGAATATCTAGAATCAATTCAGCAGAAGGTGCGGTTTTATTTGGACTTTTATCTTCTCCAGCTTTTAATGAAGTTGGAACTAAACTTGGTGAACCTAAAAAATCGTTCGAAAAACTTTCTTGCCAATTTTCAAAAATATCGTTAATTTGCGACAGAAAGAATGAAGCTTTCGAAAGTGCAGATTTCTGAAAATTCGCCTGTTGTGAAGCATGGCCACTTTCACCTTTAAAATTCAATCGAACAAAACGATTTCCACGATGGCCAATTTCAATATTTTCACAATTTGTCGGTTCGGCAATTACTCCAAAAAATTCGCTATAATCAAATTCTTTTTGTTCATTCAACCATTTCACAAAATTTCGACTTCCACGGCCATCAATTTCTTCATTCGAAACTGCAACTAACCAAAGGTCAAAATTACTTTCAAAATTATTTTCTTTAGCAAATTCAAGACCGGCAATAAATTGAGCCGCTAGCCCACCTTTCATATCACTTGCGCCCAAGCCAATAATCTTTCCATTCGTTTCAGTCGCTTCCCAAGGTGATTTCTTCCAAGCTCGCAAATCACCAGCTGAAACGGTATCAATGTGCCCCGTCAAAATAATTGCTCGATTACTTTTCGAAAACTCATTTCCATTTGTTCTAATTTTTAAAACACCAGCCGCAAAATCTTTATTTTGCCAAACTTCAGCCGAATTCTCCCGCAAAAAATCTACCAAAAATTCTAAAATCTCCGTCTCATTTCCAGAAACGCTCTCGATTTCAATAAGTTTTTTTGTTAGCTCAATTTCGTTCATTTCAACCTCTATAAAATCTCAATTATTTTATCGCTTATCTTTGCTTCAATAGTTTGCACTCTTTTAATTTTGCAAACCTCGCCTTCAATTTGAATTACAATATTTTGCGGTTTTCGAAAAGCTATCTCTACACGATCGGCCCTTTTAAGCGGAATTTTGCCAAAAAAACCTTTCATTAAAAATGGAGAATTTCGTATAAGCCCCGCAGAATTTAAAACTTCAAATCCAAAGCTATCGCTATCTTTTTTATTAATTGAGCTTCGCATAATCCTCGCCATCCTTGGCCCATTCATAAAAACAATATCAGTTGGATTTTGTGGAATATTTAAAAAATCTTCATCGTTAATTTTAATTTTCGAAAGATTTAGAATATGATTACGGCAATGTTTAAAATAAAATCGCGTTGCAGCAGAAAGCGAAAGAACTAAACGTATATTTCGATTATAAACCTTTTTCAAAACCTTTCGGATTCTTCCCCCTTCAAAAATTTCAGCCATTTCAGCAGTCAAGCCAACCGTTGCATAAAGTGGCGCATATCTAAAAAATTCACCATTAATTCTCAATTCAATTGGTCTAATTTTAGCTTGAACCTTTAGTGTTTCGAAAGACTGAATTGCCGCTTTTCCGCTATTTTTCGAAAAGCTATGAGCATAATCGTTAAAGTTCCCGAATCCTGTAAATTTAATTTTTATGTTCTTTTTTCCAGAAATAGCCACAGCATTTGCTGCAATATGTGCCGTTCCATCACCACCAGCAACTAGAATAATATCATCATCTTCCAAACCTTTTGCCATTTCATGAGCGTTTTCCATAGGTGAAGTTGGTTGAATTTCAAAAGTTTTAAAACTGCCTTTTTCGAAATGAGTTTCATCTAAAAAAGGTAAAATCTTTTTTCGAATCAGTTCGAAACCGCTTGAACGAGGATTCACAACAAGTGTAAGATTTTTCTTCATATTGGTATTATTTTACCATATTTTTGTTTTTTCAACAAATATAAAGTTATTTCTTTTTTAGTTCAAGCGTTCTTGGAGCAACAAACCCAATCAAAACAATCGCCATTAAAACTGCGAAACCGCACATAATTGATGGAATTCCTTCAATAGTAGAAGGATTTACAATATTCACAATTGTTGTTGGTAAAATAAACGCAACATACCCACTGATCAACCATTTTAAAGCTGATATTTTTCGAAGATTTTCACTATTTATAATTTTATTAAGTTTTTTAGAACGTGAAATGAATATTCGCAAAATTCCACGATTATTTTCTCTTAACATCTTCGAAATCTGACTCCAGCAGAAAAATACCGCTATAAAAAGCCAGCCATAATAATAAAGCGTATAAAGTAATGTTGCAACTCCATTTGGCGTATTAAAAACTGAATAGTTCGCTCGACAAGTATTTTCTCCGGTAAAAACGCTTTTACTTACAAATACAAAATAAATCGAAAAAAGCACACAAGTTAAATAAGAAGTTTTCACCAAAATACCTGCTTTTTTACCAGAAATTTCGTGTGCTAAATGTAGACCTAGTGGCGGTAAAAGCGTTATTGCAAGATAGCCAAACCTAGCCCAATCCATTCCAGAAAAATGTTCCGTTCCGCAAACCATAAATTCAGCTGCTTGAAAGCCCGCCAAACTCATTAAAAGTAAAATAATTAGCGTGCGAATTTTACTTGGCTTATATTTAAAAATTGCAAACACCGCTGAAAAACTTTCGAAAATAAAAGTAATTAGCATTACGGTCGGCGAGAAGCAATAAAGTCTAGATGATTTTTTATTCATAATACTTACGATTTTACCAATATTTTCACAAAAATACAAGAAAAAATGCCCATTTACGGGCATTCGATGAATATTATTTATAGTCGCCAATATGTTCAATATAACTGCTAGCAAAAGATTCGTCATATTGGCCACTCACAAAAATGTAATGACCATCGATTGAAGTCCAGCCAGAAAATCTACAATCCATCAAATTTTTCTATAAAGTTCGGAACAATCTTAATTGATTGAAGATTTTCCAACCGAATCTGAACAAAGAAATACTCACCACTATCCGGATTTCCCTTGCTCGTTCTGTGCATATTATTGTCAGCTTTCCGACAAAATGAATCGTAATTTTCACCGCCAATAATCTTCTTCATATCTGAATCTACCATTTTTGGTACCTCCTAAAAGAACTATGATATCTATATTCTACCATATAATTCTCAGTTTTTCAAGCGCTTGAAAAGTGTAGTTTTAATTTTCGGTTGTCATATTTAGACGATTTATCGAAAATCCGCCAGAGTCATTTTTAACAAAACTATAAATATATTTATTATCATTAGAAAGCGTAAATGGAAGATTTGAAACTGCCCGCGAAAGAATTTGTTTATTCATTCCATCAAAATCATAAATTGCCATCTTTTCACCTTCAAAATCACCCAAAATAAAATCATCAAGCCATTTTATCTTACCATCATTTGATACCGAAAACTGATATTCATTCCGTGTTTCAATATCAAAAGAATAAACATCTTTGCTCTTTTTTACAACTAGAATCCGAGATTCGCCATTTAGCTTTAAATAATCTGGCGAGAATTTCAAATTAAGAGTTTTAGTTAAATGCATTTTTTCTGTCCAGCTAGCAGATTTATAAATATCAATTTTTGAATCTTGCCCAATATAAACGTAACTCTCTCGATAATATCGCCCAATCGCAACCTTTGGCTGATTTTTTATATTTTTTGCAATTTCAATATTTTTATCATTTTTTCGAAGACCGACCGAAAAATCATTACTCGTTGTTTTTTTCTCAACATAAACAATATTCTCTTTATCATAAAGTTCAAAATCAACAACATCACTTAAAATTGCTGCAGAAATTGTACTATTCGAAAGATTGATTTCTCTTAAATCCGATCCGGAAATTCCAATAAGTTTAGTTAATTCATCATTTGAAGGTATAATTTTCGAGAAATCAATATGGAATTTTTGAGTTAAATTAATAGATTCATCTGGATTTTCAAAATTCAAGATAAGCCATTCAAGTTTATTGCCATTTTTAAAACTTAAGAGCGCTTTTTTATTATCGTTTGAAGCTTTCGAAAATTGTAAATTTTCTGCAATTTTATAAAAATTGGTTTGGTTTATACTCTTATTATTTTGCGAATCACGCTCAAAAATATTCGAGTTAAAATTAATTCTCGAGATTTTTGGCTCACTTAAAGAAATATCAATTAACCAAAAAGCCGCTTCGCCATTATTGTCTTCAGAAATTGCAAAGATCTTCTTTTTATCTGGTGAAACTTGAGCAGATTTTAAATTTAAAATATTTAAAAAGCTCTTTTCATTAAGTTGTTTTGGAATCAATCTTGCATAATTTAGCCATAAGATTTCACCAACTTTAACTTCAGCACGCCGCCACCAAGTTTTATAGCCTTCTTTCCAGATTGAAAATTCGTGATTTCCTGGTTTTGCGAGTATTTTTGTAGGTGTTCCTTCTGGTAATTTTTTTTTGTCAATTTCTTTAAGTGAATTCAAAACTGAAGAATTAAATTGAACTAAACCAGTTTGTTGAACTTCAAATTTTTCATCAAGCCGCCAGCCTTGTGTTAAGAAAACTAAAATTAAAACAATGCCAAAAACAGTTGTCGTCATCGCAAGGTTTTTAAAGAAGACGAGTGCATTTTCCTTCCTTCGAGAAATCTTCATATTAAAATAATTATACCATAGTTTGGCTATTTTTAGCAAATAATATTTTTGGGATAAAACTCTTGCGAAAGGCTTTTTTTGGTGCTAAAATGGGAATATGGAATACACAATTAAAGATATTAAAGGACGACAAATTTTAGATTCCCGTGGCAACCCAACAGTTGAGGCGGATGTAATTTTAGAAAACGGAGCTTTTGGCCGAGCAGCGGTTCCAAGTGGAGCATCAACAGGTTCAGGTGAAGCTCTTGAGCTTCGTGATGGCGGTTCAGCTTTTGGCGGAAAAGCTGTAACAAAAGCTGTTTCAGCTGTAAATAATCAAATTCATGAAGCCCTAATCGGCAAGAACGCCGAAGATCAAGAGGCAATCGATAACATCATGATTGAACTTGATGGCACAGAAAATAAATCTTCCCTCGGAGCAAATGCAATTTTAGCGGTTTCACTTGCTACTGCAAAAGCTGTCGCAAATGCAAAAGGTGTAGAACTTTGGCAATATATCGCCGAAAAAACAAATTCAACACCAAACCTTCCGCTTCCTATGATGAATGTGATGAATGGTGGCGCGCATGCTGGCTGGGCAACTGATATTCAAGAGTACATGATTATGCCAGTTGGTGCAAAAACTATTTTCGAAGCGGTTCAAATGGGTGCAGAAACTTTCCACGCTTTAGCAAAAGTTTTGAAATCTAAAAATTACCCAACAACTGTTGGTGATGAAGGTGGCTATGCTCCAAAAGTTCAAAACGGAAACGAAGAACCACTTCAATTGATTTCAGAAGCTATTAAAGACGCTGGATATGAACTTGGTAAAGATATCGCCTTTGCTTCAGACCCAGCTTCAAGTGAATTCTATAAAGAAGAAAAGTACGATCTAAAAGCCAACAATGCAGTTCTTTCAAGCGAAGAGATGATCAAATTTTACGAAAATCTAACTTCGAAATATCCTTTCGTTTCAATTGAAGACGGCCTAGCTGAAAACGACTGGGATGGATGGAAAATTCTTACCGAAAAACTTGGTTCAAAAATTCAGCTTGTTGGTGACGACCTAATGGTTACAAATTCAAAACTCCTCCAAAAATCAATTGATTTAGGTGTTGCAAACGCAATTCTTATTAAGCCAAATCAAATCGGATCTTTGGCGGAAACAATCGAAGCTGTAAAATTAGCACAAAATAACGGTTACAATACTGTCATGAGCCACCGCTCAGGTGAAACTGAAGATGTGACAATTGCGCATTTAGCTGTAGGATTGGGCTGTGGGCAGATCAAAACTGGTTCACTTTCACGAACTGATCGAGTTGCAAAATATAATGAATTAATGCGAATTGCAGAAGCTCACCCAGAGCTTGAACTTGCAAAACCTTTCGAAAAATAATAATTTAGAACAATTAAAAATCTCCAGAGTCTAACTGGAGATTTTATTTTAATTTTAGTCCTTAAGAACAACGCAATCTTCGCCTAGTAATCTCACTAGCTCTTTTGGTAAATCTGAGTTTGAGTCAACTTTAAATGGCATTCGAATTGCAGATTTCTCAACCTCGCCGAGAACCAAAATTATCTCGCTCATACCCGGGAATTTCCCACATATCTTCTTCACTGAAAGCAATGATTCATGATCACTTGGATTTTTAATATGCACGAAGACTCTTTGTATTTTTTCGGCTTGATAGTTTTCTACTGATCTTGACGGATTTGATGTCGACTTTTCTGAAGATTTATTCGAAACCACACTATTATTTTTAGGAGTAAATGCTTTTTTCTGTGTGTTTGAAACTTTTTGCGAAACTGTTTTTGTTTGAGGAACTTTTCTCGCCTTTAAGCCATCTGCTCTGCGGCCAGTTGATTCATAATTTTCCAATTCCTCATCTGTTATTACTGAAACTGTTTCCGCTATGATCTGAGCATCAGATTTCAAATTTCCTTCCCTGTCGCGGGCGGAAATTTTTCCTTCAATTTTTAAAACCGCATCAATTTTAAGCTTTTCGCTAATTTCAGAATAAAGATTCGGGAAAATAATCACCTCACCTTCAGAAGTTTTGTCTTCCATCTTCACAAACGCCATTTTTGTTCCAGATTTCGTTATAATCGTTCGAACATCAATCACAATTCCACCGATAGTCGCTTTTTGACCATCAGTATTCGGTTGAACCTGTGAAAGTGGCTGAGTTTGCTCTTCGAAATATTTAACATATCTGTCGAGTGGATGCGCTGAAACATAAAGCCCCAAAAGTTCACGCTCCCAAGTTAGACGCTCTTTATCGGTGTGCTGTTTCGGCGCGTTAATTAATTCAATTGATGATTCAACCCGCATATCTTCAGCACCAGCAAAGCCAAACAAATCCGTCTGCCCTGAAAGTGCCTCTTTTTGAGATTTCGAACCATATTCCTGGATTCTTTCAAGATTGAAAAGCAAATCCGAGCGAGTTCCGAATTGGTCAAAAGCCCCAGTCATAATTAATGAATCCCAGGCCTTTTTATTGAATTGGCGAGCATTAACACGTTTCGCAAAATCTAAAATTGAAGTAAATTTTCCACCAGCTTTTCGAGCATTTAAAACCGCATCAACTGCGCCACCACCAACAGCCTTCACTGCCAAAAGACCAAAGCGAATTTTATTCTCGTGCGGCACAATCGCAAAATCCTTAAATGATTCATTTACGTCTGGACCAAGAACCTCAATTCCCATAGAACGGCATTCGGCAATCTCAATCGCCAAACGGTCGGTATCATCAGAGTCAGCCGTCATTAGCGCCGCCATAAAAGCATCTGGGTAATGAGCTTTGAGATAGGCGGTCCAATAAGCGACTAGACCATAGCACGCGGCGTGAGACTTATTGAAACAGTAATTTGCGAATTCTTCCAAATGTTCCCAGAAAGCTTCAACCTTTCCTCGATCAGCATTAGAATGTTTTACCGCTCCCTCAATAAATTCGCCCTTCATTTTCTTCATCAAGTCGATTTTCTTTTTACCCACAGCCTTTCGAAGCGTATCCGCCTGACCACCAGTAAATCCGCAAACTTCCTTCGAAATCTGCATAAACTGCTCCTGATAAACCAAAATTCCATAAGTATTTTTAAGAGCATTCTCCATATGGTCTTCATAGTAAGTAACTGGCTCTTCACCGTGTTTTCGAGCAATAAATTTTGGAATTTCGCTCATTGGCCCAGGTCGATAAAGTGCAACCATGGCAATAATATCTTCAAACTTTGAAGGTTTAAGTTCCCGCAGATATCGCTTCATTCCAGCGGATTCAAGCTGAAAAACACCAGTTGAATCACCACGAGCTAATAATTCATAAGCCTTTTTATCATCAAGGCCAAGTTTCGAAAGGTCGAGATCGATACCATATGTTTTTTTGACAATTTTTTGTGCAGTTGAAATAATTGAAAGGTTTTTAAGGCCTAAAAAGTCCATTTTTAAAAGACCTAAATCTTCAACCTGGCCCATCGGAACTTGAGTTGCCACAACACCTTTTTGTGCCATTTCAAGAGGTAGATATTTCACTAAATCGTCTGGTGCAATCACAACACCACAAGCATGAACACCGTGGTTTCGGATGGTGCCTTCAAGCTGCATTGCAAAATCATAAACAGTTTTAGCAGTTGGGTTAGTTTCATATTCATGCTTTAAATCTTGGTCATTTTCGAGCGAAACTCGAAGTGGTATGTGTCTACCTTGGTTTGGATCTGGAACTAATTTAGCCATACGGTCAGCTTCAGAATACGGAACCTCCAAAACTCGCGCCACATCTCGCACGGCGTTTTTCGCCATCATTTTACCAAAAGTCGCAATATTTGCCACACGATCAATACCATATTTATCAGTACAATATTGAATAACCTCGTTTCGACGCGTATCTTGAATGTCAACATCGATATCCGGCATCGAAATTCGATCAGGATTTAAAAACCTTTCAAAAAGTAAGTCATATTCAAGTGGATCAAGATCAGTAATGTGTAGGGCATAAGCAATAATCGAACCAGCAGCCGAACCCCGCCCTGGCCCAAAAACAATTCCTTGAGATTTTCCCCAGTTAATAAAATCTTGCACGATCAAGAAATAACCATTATAACCCATTCCATCAAGAACGCTAAGCTCCATATCAACTCGTTCAATAACTTCTTTCGAAAGTTTCTCGCGAATTTCAGGAATCATCATTTTCTTCACTTCATCAACAGGAATTCCAGCATATCTTTCACCTAAACCTTGAAAAACTAGCTTGTCTAAAAAGCCTTTTTCACTTTCTTCACCTTCTGGAAGTGGAAATTTTGGAATTAAAATTTTACCAAATTCAAACTCAAAATTAACTTTTTCTGCAATTCTTTTGGTATTCAAAATGATTTCAGGGTCAACCTTTCCCCATCGCTTGATAATATCTCTCGGGTCAGTAACAAAAAGGTCAAATTCTTTTAGGCTCATTCGCTTTTCGTCATTTAAGTAAGAACCCGTTCCGACACAAAGAAGGATTTCATGTGCATCTTGATTCTCATGGGTCAAATAGTGCGAATCACAAGTTACAACCATTGGAATATCAAGTTCTTCATGAAGTCTAAATAGACCATCATTGATTTCTTTTTGAACCTCCCAGTGATTGGGACATTCTGGGTGACCATGGTCTTGTAATTCAAGATAAAAATCTTCACCATAAACCGATTTATACCAGCTAGCAAGTTCTTTTGCTTTTTCGAAATCTCCAGCCCGAATGGATTCCGAAATTTCAGAACCAGCACAACCACTCAAGCAAATAACACCTTCTGAATGCTCAGCCATAATATCATGATCTATTCGTGGTTTATAATATTGCCCCTCAACCCAAGCCTTGGTTGTAAGCGAACATAAATTCTGCCAACCAATTTGGTTTCTCGCCAATACGACTAAGTGATAACGTGGCTTGTCATGTGCTGGATCTCTATCAAATCTGGTTCGTGCTGCAACATAAGCCTCAATTCCTAAAATAGGCTTAACCCCTTTCGAAGTCGCCTCTTTAAAAAATTCGATAGCACCAGACATTGTTCCATGATCAGTTATAGCTACAGCTTCCATCCCACTCGCTTTAACATTATCAACCAAATCGTCAATTTTAGTTAAGCCATCAAGCAGTGAGTGATATGTATGCGTATGCAAATGCACAAAATCACTCGGAACGAGTTCTTCGAAAGTTTTTGTTGTTTTTATTTCCTCCTCCAATTCCATATATTTATATTATATCATACTCTCAATTATTTTTTCAACAAATCTCAATACGAAAAAACTCCACCGATTAGGAGGAGTTTTTTATAATTCGGCACCGTGCTATTTTCCCACTTTCGTAGTATGCTCGCCGCTACTGGGCTTAACTTCTGTGTTCGGAATGAGAACAGGTGTTTCCCCAGCGCCATGGGCACCGAAAAAAGGTTTTGTGCTTCAACTCGCCACAAATTCCTAAGCGGTGAGCCAAAACCTCGTTTCGATGTCCTTGGTATTATTTTGGTAATGCCAAGATTTTAGATTGACTAGCGATTATCTTTGATAATCACCAAACACTAGTTAAGTCTACCACATTCACGCCAATAATACAAGATTATTTTAGTGAATATGGACATAAAAAGGCGATTGGACTATTAGTACGCTTTGGCTAGCCTGTTACCAGGTTTATACCTTGCGCCTATCAAACAGATCATCTTTCTGTGTCCTCATGGGATTCCTAATCTTGGAGTCAGTTTCGCGCTTAATATGCTTTCAGCGCTTATCTTAACCGAACATAGCTACTCGACACTGCAGCAGGTGGCCACAATCGATACACCAGAGGTTCGTTCATCTCGGTCCTCTCGTACTAGAGACAAATCTCCTCAAGAATCCTTACGTCCATGCCGGATATAAACCGAACTGTCTCACGACGTTCTGAACCCAGCTCGCGTACCACTT
>CALHWG010000057.1 GCA_938036745.1 uncultured bacterium | reverse complement strand
AAATACAGTGGTTTCATCTACTTTTGCTTTAGGAATGAATTTAATAACATCGCCATTTTTTTCCAAATCGCCATCAACAACTGAACCATCTGGAGCAGTCATTTTAAACTCAAGTCCTGTTAAGTCAGTAATCGGAGTCCCTGTTTCATCTACCAACTTAAATTCAGCTTCTTGTTTAACTTCTGGAGTTGGAGTTGGCGCAGGAGCAGGTTTTTGTGGCTTTGCTGGCTTGCGGATTTTGGCATAGGTTTCTACATTACTGCCAAAAATCGCCCCACCTCCGTTAAAGTATTTTTTATCAATAGTCTTACCTTCTGGCGAAATTAGCTCAGTAGTTTGTTTGACATCACTAATTGTTCCGTTTTTTATACTTGAGCCATCAACAATTTTAATAGAAGAAATCCACCCACGATAAATACTATCTACAGCCGGCATGTCTTTCACAACCTCAAGAACTATTTCTGTTTCAGAGCGAGAAACAACTTTTAATTCCATAGCTGGACCGCCAGCAAAGTATACACCATATTTATTTACTGGAGTAGAAGCAGAAATACTATTCCGTATTTTCGAAAACCACACAGTTGAACCAACAGGATAAGTTTTATTATCAAAACGAATTGAAGAATCTTCATGCATGGTTACTTTAAATTTAGACCCTGCCTTAACGGGGTTATTTTTAGACTGTGTTATAGTTGGACCAAAAACTGATCCACCGTCATTTGAATTAAACTGAACAGCAGCACTATCAACAACAGTTTTATTTAAATTCAATAATGGAGATTTAGTCAACTTAACATCTTCGCCTTTTAAAGTGGTGCTACCAATAATTTTAGTTTCTATAGTAGTATCATGATTTACAAGAGAAAAGTAGTTAGCGTTATTATTAGAAATAGAGGTTTTAAAATCGGCATATTTTTCAATGTTCTTATTGAAAACAATTTTGCCTTGCCAAACAATAGCGCCAGGTTTTGCATTCTCGTCATTACGAACAACGGATTGATAGTTTAAATCGTGGCCATCACTATATTTCTTATTAACTGAGATTTCACCAATCTTCTCATTTTTATATTTAAGGTCTACTTTTCCTGCAGGAATTACAGACACATTCTCAGCACGAAAAGTTGCCCAGTCCCCTTCTTTAACATTCTGGCCAGAAATATCAATAGACCACTCATTACCCCTGTTTTTAATACTCTTAGGCTCAATCTTTAACTGGCTAGTTATATCTTTAGCAGCAAAGGCCGAAGAGCCAAAGCTCATTACCGAGAATAACGCAGCAAGAATAAAAATTGTTATTTTACTTCGAAAATTCATTTTTTCTCCCTTTTTAATTATATAAATACTTATGCTTAAAGCCATTATACCACTTTCTTTTTTAAAAGTAAATAACAAAAATAGACTTTTAAAAGCCTATTTTAAAATCTTGGAATTATCTCTTCAATTTTGTTCAAAAAAATATCACAACCTTTAATTTTTGAAACAACTTTTGGCTCGCTTGAAACCATTAGCCGCAAAAACTTAATATCATTTGCATCAAATTTACCGCTAAAACTTTCCACAAAAACCTTATCATAAAAATCAAAATCATACCTTAAATTTGCCTGCAATTTCTTGCCATTTTTATCTGTTTCAAGATTAATTTCATCGCCAGAAAATTCTGCAATTTTAAGAATAAACCATTTTCGAACCAAATCTAAGCTGATTCCAAAATCATTCAAACTGCGAAAGACTTTTAACAAAATTTCGAAAAATTCAGTCGATTCAATATGCTCGCAAAGGTTCGAAACCTTTTTAATTGCCTGGTAGGCAAAATCAGTTCTTTCAAAATCTTTCAAAATTTCACCAAAAAACTCGCACATTCGCGCTGAAGAAAGCGTTTTTATTTCGCTTTTTCCTTCAATTAAAACCACTTCATTTAGCGAAAAAAACTCAATTCCGCCAGCAAGCTTTGATTTTGGTTTTCGAACGCCACGCGCAATTGCCACCTGTTTGCCATTTGGAGTTAATAAATTTATAATTCGGTCGGCCTCGCTAAAATCAGTTCGCCGCAAAACTATAGCCAGAGTTTTTTTGCGTGAATTATTCACCTAGAATCTCCTTGATTTTTGTGCGAATTTCTTTTGGTGAAACTTGAGATTTATCGAAAATATGGCGAACATTGAACAATTTTAAACTTTCGAAATCTATTTCACTTGCCAAATCTGAACAAATTACCACTGGAATTTTTGCCGTATCGGCATAGCTCTGCAATTCATTTAAAAGAGCAAAAGCCGAGTGACCTTCAAGCAAAATATCAAGAAAAATTAAATCTGGCAAACTTTTATCAATCTCTAAGATTGCTTTTTGCGCAGAATTAACTTTTGAAATTAAAAAATTTGAACGCAAAATTATTTCAAAATTATCTGCCAAGATTGTATTATCTTCAATAATTAAAATTTTTTTCACAATAAACTCAACTGACCAGAACGGTTTAAATCAACATAAAAAGTGCTTCCATCACGATGGCGAATCACACCAATTTTTGCTCCCATTGCCGCTGCAAAACTTTGAGCAATAAAAATACCCAAGCCAGAACTCTGCGGCCGAGAATTCGCTCGAACTGGCTGATGATTCTGTTTTTTAACTGAGCGCCAAATCGAAAGCGGTAATTCTTCACCATAATCTCGAACTGAGATTCGAACTTTTTCGCCAATATTTGAAATTTTAATTTCAACTTCGCTCTTTTCGTTCGAAGAATAAAGTGCGTTATCTGAGAAGTTCATCAAAATTGAACGAAGCAATTCATAATTCGCCATAATTAACTCATTTTTTCGAACATTTTTAAACCTAATAACTCTACCATGAAGTTTAAAAACATCGGCAATTTCTGCAACCACATCATTGCAGATTTTTTTTGAATTTATAGGCTCAAGCTCGAACATCGCATCTTCAAGCTTTGAAATTTTAGTTAGATCTTGA
>CALHWG010000056.1 GCA_938036745.1 uncultured bacterium | reverse complement strand
CTCCTCAATATTTCGCGGAACATTTTCTTCACCTGCAATTTGAAACTTTCGCAAAATTTTTAAAATATCACCAGAATTAAACTTTGCCATTTTTATCTC
Source organism: uncultured bacterium (assembly GCA_938036745.1). GTDB lineage: Bacteria > Patescibacteriota > Saccharimonadia > Saccharimonadales > Saccharimonadaceae > Nanogingivalis. The sequence goes on along the minus strand of CALHWG010000056.1, from coordinate 6,016 downwards.
CAAAGTAATCAATCTTCATTGCTTGTTTAACTTCTTTAAGGGTTTGCGCTGCGATTTTTTCAGCCTTTAAGCTTCCTTTTTTAAGAATTTCATAAATAATCTCAGGATTTTTTTCTAGCTCAGCTCGTTTTTCACGAATAGGTTTCAAAACTTTATCCATCTCTTCAATCAAGTATTTTTTAACCGCAACATCACCCAAGCCACCTTTTTGGTAGTGAGCTTTCATTTCAGCAACTTTCTCTTTATCTTCAGCAAAAACATCAAGATACGCAAAAACTACATTTCCTTCAATCTTTCCAGGATCTTCAACCCGAATATGCTCAGGGTCGGTATACATTTTCATAACCTTTGCATGCATTTCTTCAAAAGAATCCGCCAAATAAATACCGTTATTTAAGCTTTTGCTCATTTTAGCATCCATTCCGTTAATCCCCGGCAAGCGTCGTTCAATGCCTTCTTTCGAAAGAATAACCTCTGGCTCAACAAGCGTATGTGTTTTATATGTTTGGTTAAACGCTCGAGAAATTTCACGAGTTAACTCAATCATTGGCATCTGGTCTTCACCAACTGGCACATGAGTTGCTTTAAAAGCCGTGATATCTGCAGCCTGCGAAATTGGGTAAAATACAAAACCGCTCGGTACGCCTTCACCGAAGTTTTTTTGTTTGATTTCAGTTTTAACGGTTGGGTTACGCTCAAGGCGAGAAATCGAAACTAGGTTCGCATAATACATTGTAAGTTCTGGTAGTTGTGGAATTTGACTTTGTACAAAAATTGTAGTTTTCGAAGGGTCGATTCCTGCTGCTAAATAATCTAAAGCAACTTGCAAAACATTATTTCGAACTTTTTCAGGATTTTTTGCGTTATCAGTTAAAGCTTGCGTGTCGGCAATCATAATAAAAGTTTCATATTCGCCCGAATTCTGCAATTCCACGCGCTTTTTTAGTGAGCCAACATAATGGCCAATATGTAATTTCCCAGTTGGTCGGTCGCCCGTTAAAATAACTTTTTTATTCATATTTCTCCTTTAAAATCTTATCAATACCTTTCGAAACCTGCTCAATCATCGATTTTGTTGGATCGTGAGCACTCAAAACTCTTGAAGTTGTAATATTTTTGTTAATCCTACCAAGTTTTCGAATATTTCGCCCAATCACAACAGGATCAAAAACTCCATAAATAATTTTAGTTGGCGTTTTGGTTTTTGAAAGTACCGCAAAAGTATCTTGTTCAATTATTGCTTCTTTTAAGGCTCTTCGAATCGGTCTAAACTGCTCTTGAGATTCAAATTTATCAACATCAACCGCACCAGTATCAATAACTGCATTCACGAATTTAATTGATTTTTCGGGCTTCTTAACGATTTTTTCATAACCTTTTTTTAAAATAGATTCTTGGATTGTGTCGCGCGCTTCTTCTGGTGAATAAATTGGCGGTGAAAGTAGAAAAATTCCATCTACTACATTCGAATACTTTTTCGAAAATTCTGCCGCAACCAAAGATCCCATTGAATGCCCAACTAGGAAGAGCGGTTTTTTATATTTTTTCATCAAAAAAGCCATTCTTCTAACTGCTCTCGCCTGAACTGAAAGCTGTTGAGCACCTATCCATTTTGGTTTTGGCGATTTTCCGTGACCGATTAAGTCAACCGCATAAATATCAAGTTCACCCTCAATTTCGCTTTCGGCTTTTCGCCACATTCCAGCATCACTCGCAATTCCGTGAATAAAAATCACCACAGCTTTTGGGTTTTTAGACTCTCGCATTTTTGTAATATTTAATTTATATGGAATACGTAAAGTTTTATGCAAAAATGAATCTAACATTAAAAATAGTATACCATAAAATACACAAAAAATAAAGCTAAGCTATTTTTATAATAAATGCTAATTTTAGTCCTACATATATAAATATTAAACAATTTAAAAGCCCCTCGAATGAGGAGCTATAGTTGATAGACTAAGAGTTTTCATTAATATTTCTTCTTACGAAGAGACAGCCAAGCTAGAGTAGCTACTAGCACCCCTAGAAAGGCTGCAACGGTTGAATCTTTTTCACCAGTTTCTGGTATTTTTTGACCTTGATCTAGTACTTGCTTAGCTGGGTCTTCCTTTTCCTTATCCTTGCCTAGAGTTGGCGTCGGAGTTGTTTTCTTATAGTATAGATACAAATACCTGTATCCATATTATAGGCTAGTAGCTATCAATATTCTTATAAATATTGACTGTCTCACCTGGGTTTAAAAACCCGGTTTTTAAGGGGCGACTTAGTCTCCCGTATCCTTATCATAATAAATGATAAGGTACTTGATTGGTTCCTGTTCTTCAACTTTTAGTGTTCTTGATAGGAGTATTATTTTTTAAGCTATTATTTTATTGAAAGCTATTTCGAAAAGTGCTAAAATATAAAAATGGAACTAAAAGATTACACTTATGAATTACCTGAGAATAAAATTGCAGTGCATCCGCCAAAAGTTCGCGGGGGTTCGAAATTACTAGCTCTAGATCGAAAAAGTGGTAAAATTACTGATAGCTTTTATAAAAATATCGCAGATTTCTTTAAAAGTGGCGATTTGCTCATTTTAAATGACACAAAAGTTATTAAAGCACGACTTTTCGCCACGAAAGAGAGCGGAGCTGAGCGTGAACTAGTGGTTTTAGAACGACACAGTTTTGATAGTGATTGGCACAAACATAAAGTTATGTATCGTGGAAAAATCAAATCTGGCGACAAGCTTTTTGTAAAAGATTCTTCATTAAAAGATCTCGACCAAAATAATTTCGAAAAAGCAGAAATTAAAGTTGAAGAAATTCTTGGTGATGGACTCGCGATCGTGAGCTCAAAAATCGATCTTCGTGATCTTTGCGAAAACTTTGGTACCGTTCCTCTTCCGCCATATATGCGAAGAAACGCCACGCCACTCGATATCGAACGCTATCAAACTGTTTTCGCAGAAGAAAAAGGATCAGTTGCAGCACCAACTGCCAGTTTGAATATGACTGATGAAATTTTAAATTCATTAAGAGAAAAAGGCGTAAAAATTGCATATTTAACACTTCATGTTGGACTTGGAACTTTTATGCCAATTCGAGTTGAAAAAATCGAGGAACACCGAATGCATCAGGAATATTTCGAAATTCCAGCAAAAACTGTTATGGAAATTCAAAAAACTACACAAAATGGCGGTAGAATATTCGCACTCGGCACAACAGTTGCTAGAACGCTCGAATATGCTCATAATGCAATTTTCGAAAAAAACCTTAACGGAAATTCTGGCAATCGTGAAGATTTAAGTAAGATTTCGAAATCTCAAAATGGCGATTTATCAGGCGAAGCAGATATTTTTATTTTTCCAGGATATGAGTTTAAAACAATTCAAGGTTTAATCACGAATTTTCACGCACCAAAATCAACAGTTTTAATGCTTGCGAGCGCTTTTGCCGGCTGGGAAAATCTCAAAAATGCTTATAATCACGCAATTCAAAATGGTGAATATAAATTTCTATCATATGGTGATTCAATGATTATCTACCAAAATAAATAGAGCGACTTAACGCTCTATTTTGCTTTTTCGAAAGCTATTCGCCAAGCGAATATTCATTCAAAATATTAAGGTTTTCATCAAACTCAAAAACGAGTGGTGGAAAGTTTGGGATTTCGACACCCATAATTTCATCATCGTTCAAGCCTTTGATGTGTTTGACGAGCGCACGAATTGAGTTTCCATGAGCACCAACAAATACATTCTTTCCACTTTTTAAAGCTGGCGCAATTTGATCTTCCCAAAACGGTAAAGCACGCTCTAGAGTAACTTTCAAGTTTTCAGCATCTGGCACAACAGAATCATCAAGCAAAGCATAACGGCGATCATTATGTGCAGAATATTCATCATCTCGTGGCATTTCTGGTGGGAGCGTATCATAAGAACGACGCCAAATATGAACTTGCTCTTCGCCAAATTTTTCAGCTGCTTCAGTTTTATTCTTACCAGTTAAGCCACCATAATGCCGCTCGTTCAAACGCCAAGATTTTTGAACTGGAACCCAAAGTTGATCAGAAAATTCCAAAGCCAAATTCGTTGTTTTAATCGCACGTTTTAGAACTGATGTAAAAGCCACATCAAACTCAATTCCTGCTTTTTTAATTAATTTTCCAGCATCAATTGCTTGCTGAACGCCTTTTTCGCTCAAATCAACATCAGCCCAACCGGTAAAAAGGTTTGCTTTATTCCATTCACTTTCACCATGTCTTGCAAAAACTAATTTAGCCATTTTTCTCCTTTCGAAAATTCATTTTATCTATTTTAATTTTAACACTTTCAAACCATTCCTTCAAGCCTTAGCTTGCAGCTCCTTCTTGACTTAGGTATTAAAATATGTTAGAATTTACCACAATCGAATGATAGCTCTTTTAAAAAGTTAGGTGAACTATTTTTGGGTTATTTTTCGAAATTTTTTATTAAAGGAGGCTCTTAAATGGTTAAAAAGAGCTAATTTCAAGACGAATTGAAAAAATTTGAGTCTATTTTAGAATCATTGGAAAAATATCCAGATTTTAAAAAACTATTTCTGCCAAAAGATCTTGAGGCAATGAGGAAAGCACTCGAGAACCAGACCTCAATATCTGGAGATTCTTTATCAAGAATAAAAGTAGCATTAGTACGATTTAATGCAAAAATTAACAAAACTCGTAAGAAGCCAAAATCAGAACTTAAAAAACCAAAAACTAGTAATTCGAGCAATAATAAGCCAAATAACAACAAGCTTATTAAAAAGTTGCAAAAGAATATTGTAGATAAAGATACACAAATTAAAGAGCTGAAAAGTAAAATTGAAGAACTAAAATCAAGATTCGAAAATCAAATTGAGGAGCTTGAGAAAAACTACCATAATACTTTAGATTCAAAAGATGAAGAGATCTCAGAGCTTAAAATAGAAAAAAACAAGCTTGACCTTAATAATAAATCCCTAAAAGCTCGAAAAAAGGAACTCGAAAAAAAGCTCAAGAATAAAGATTTCTCGGAGCTACAATCAAAATACAATTCTTTAAAAGAAGAGCTGGAAGAAAGCAAGAAATCCGATAAACTTCTTACAGAAGCAAAAGCGGAAATTCAAGAACTTAATTCGAGAATTGAAAATAAGGATAAAACCATTAAATCTCTCAAAGAAGAAATTGATAGCTTTAAAGATCCTGAAAAACTTATTGAGACTTTTGTTTCAGTCGTGCAAGAAGATGCTAGATTCTTAGCAATAGAAGCTGCAAAAGACTTACTCGAAAAAGAACGAAAGCAAGATTCTAGGAAAATTTCTGGTTTAACCGAAATTATCAACAGTCGCCTTTCAGATTTTAATGATAGACTCAATAATCTACAGGCACTGGTTCAGCAAAAAGATATCGAAAAAGAAATTCATGAATCAGATCCAGACTTTTCTGAAGAAGATTTAAAAATTATGAAAAGTTTAAATATTTTGTTTATACAAAATGGGAGCTACAAAAATTTATCTCAAACACAAAAAAGTCTTTTGAATAGTTTTGGCGGAAAATCAGATTTTTTCACCAAAGCCGATAAAACCTCAAAGACTAAAGATACTCTAAAATCAGCAATTGAGGGTAAAAAATTTGATTATATAGTTCTATATTTAGATGGAATAGGCCATACAATAACAAATGGGATAAATGAATATCAAGAACCTAAAATTATTCTCGTTCGAAAAGGGCTTGAAAATCATATTTTGATTAAAAGCCAAATTCTTGAAAGATACCGCAAACATCAACTTACATCAACCTAACTTTTAGTTCAAGGCCTCAAAATTGAGGCTTTTTTATTAAAAAAACGCCAGCTTTTTGCTGACGCTAAAATACTTACTTTTTTAAATTTGTTGAATTAAAGTCGAGCCATTCATGTGTTTGACACGCGCAGCGATTTCCTTATGGCGGCCATTGACCATTGGACGGGCTTGCGGATTTCCTAAGTAACCGCAGGTCCGCTTGACCACATCGACCGTCTTGGGATCGC
>CALHWG010000055.1 GCA_938036745.1 uncultured bacterium | reverse complement strand
AGTAAAGATAACACTTTTGTGTTTTATGATGGCCCTCCATTTATTACTGGTGTGCCGCACCACGGAACACTTCTTAGCTCAATCGTAAAAGACGTCGTTCCGCGCTACCAAACAATGCTTGGCAAAAGAGTTGAACGCCGTTGGGGTTGGGATACGCACGGTTTGCCAGCTGAAAACTTTGTCGAGAAAAAGCTCGGTATTACTTCTCGGCACGAAGTTGGTGAAAAAATTTCGCTCGCCGAATATATCACAACTGCGCGCGAAAGCATGGTTTCGAATGCAGCACTTTGGGAAAACACAATCGATCGCATTGGTCGCTGGGTTGAATTTAAAAATGCCTACAAAACAATGGATAAAGATTTTATGGAAAGCGTTTGGTGGGCGTTCAAGACTCTTTATGAAAAGGGTAAAATTTACGAAGGTGAACGCGTTCTAATGTATGATACGGCGTGGGCAACTCCACTTTCGAAAAGTGAAGTTACCATGGATAACGACGCCTATAAAACCGTAACCGACCCAAGTGTTTTTGTGAAGTTTTGGCTGAAAGATTTTGAAGATGCAGAAGGTTCGAAAGATAAAACTGCAATGCTCGCCTGGACAACAACTCCTTGGACTTTGCCTGCAAATATGGGGCTATTCGTTAATCCTGAGATTACTTACGCAAAGGTAAAAGTTGGCGATGAATTCTTTATTCTAGCAAAAGACTTGCTCGAAAAAGTTTTTGTTGACGAGAAAAAGAAACCAATTCCTTTCGAAATTGTAAATTTGATTGACGGCGCGGATTTGATTGGTTTGAGCTACGAACCACTTTTCGAAGATTCGAAATATTCTGGTGAAGGTGAAGAGAACGCTTATAAAGTTTGGGGTGCAGATTATGTTTCTCTTGAAAGTGGAACGGGAATTGTTCACTCCGCACCAGCTTATGGTGAAGAAGACTTCAACTTTGGCAAAAAATATGGAATTCCAGTTTTCCACGTTTTAGACGAATATGGTAAATATATTAATGGGGAATTTGCCGGTGAAGATGTGTGGGAATTTAATAAGCCGCTAGCCAAAATTTTGAAAGAGCGTGGTGTAGTTTGGAAAATTGATTATATTCGTCACGAGTACCCACACAATCCGCGTACTGGCCAGCGTTTAATGTATCGTGCACACCCAAGCTGGTTCTTTGATATTCAAGGTCAAAAAGAATTAATGCTTGAACAAAATGAAAATATCAATTGGTTCCCAGCACACTTGAAGCATGGTCGTTTCGAAAAGAATCTTGAAGCCGCGCCAGATTGGAATTTATCGCGCGATCGTTTTTGGGCAACTGCAATGCCAGTTTGGAAGTCTGAAAGTGGTAAAATCCGTGTAGTTGGATCTTATGCTGAGCTTAAAGAATTGAGTGGCGTGGAACTTGAAGATTATCACCGACCTTGGGTTGATGACATCACTTTTGAAATTGATGGCGAAAAATATACTCGAATTGATAAAGTGCTTGACTGTTGGTTTGAAAGTGGCTCAATGCCATTTGCGCAATTCCATTATCCTTTCGAAAATAAGGAAAAATTTGAAAAGAATTTCCCGGGTGACTTTATTGTTGAATATATTGGTCAGGTTCGTGCGTGGTTTTATTATGTTCATGCCGTAAACACTGCTTTGTTTGGTAAAAATGCCTTCAAGAACGTGATTACAACCGGTGTTGTTGCTGGAAATGATGGTCGAAAAATGAGTAAATCACTTGGTAACTACACCGATCCAAATGAACTAATGGATCAATATTCAGCCGATAGTTTGCGATTCTTGTTGCTAACGAGTCCACTTTTGAATGGTGAAGATTTTGCACTTCACGACAAGGATGTTTCAGATGTTGCGCGCAAGCTTTCAATGATTTGGAATATGTATGATTTCTTCACAATGTATGCAAGTGTTGATGGTTGGGAATTTAACGGCGAACTCAAAGATCCTTCGAAAGATCTAGAAAATCCACTCGATAAATGGATTGTGAGTCGTGTTCATCAACTTCGAAATGAAATCACTGAAAATATGAATGTTTATAACATTCCACATGCGCTTGAGGGTGTTTTGCCGTTCCTAGATGATGCCTCGAACTGGTTTGTGCGTCGTTCGCGCCGTCGTTTCTGGAAGAGTGAAAATGGTACCGATAAACTTCAGGCCTATCAAACACTCCACTATGTTTTGAGCTATCTTGCGTTGATTCTTGCGCCATTTGTGCCTTTCTTAGCAGAAGAGCTTTGGAGTAAAATGGTTGGTGATGGTTCGGTTCATTTGAAAGATTGGCCAGAAGCTGGCGAGATTGATGGAAAAGTTTTGTCTGAAATGGATGCAACTCGAAAAATTATTAATATGGGTATGATGCAGCGAATGCAAGATGACGAGTTTGGCAAGATTAAAATACGCCAACCTTTGCCTTATGTTGAAATACTAACACATTCAGGTGGCGACCTTGACACGGCATATCAAGATATGATAAAAGAAGAACTAAATGTAAAGGAAGTAAAAACATTTGACGGCGGTCTTCAAACTCCTATATATTCTATAATTACACCTTCTTATACTATTTATGTGCGATTAAATAAAACCATTACTCCTGAACTCCGTGCGGAAGGCTTAATGCGTGAGATTATTCGCCATATTCAGGCCGCGCGCAAAAAAGCTGGCTTAAACGTTGATGATCGAATTGAACTTAACTTTACATCTGAAAATGCTGAAGTTCTTGACGCATTCAAGAAATTTGAACAAGAAATTTCGAAAGAAGTTTTGGCCACAAAGGCTGAAATTTCAGAAGATGAACTTGATTTTGTTCAGATTGTAAAAGTTGAAGGTTCAGAAGTAAAAATTTCACTTAAAAAAGCTTAACCAAAATATTGACAATTAAAATAACTTATGCTATAATACGAGCATAAGTTATTTTTTAAACAAAAACATAAAAAATCAAAAGGCAAAAATGGAAAATTTTAAAATAAACGATTACAACACGAACGAGCAAGATAAAAAATCTCTTGATCAAGAGAATAGCTTTGAAGAATTCCAAGATTTTAAATTTGACTCTTTCGAAAGCTTAAATCCAGAACAGCAAAAAGAAATTGAAAAATCTCAAGAGAATTTAAAAAATGAAGCTCTTGAAAATTTGAATGATATTTATGCGCGAACTGAACGGAATGCTGACCGCGAAAATAGTAGTTTTTTCTTGCATGAAGATGAAATTCGAAATATGCATATTACGCATTTCGAAGATTATGATGCAAATTTTGAAACTTATGAAGGTCGTGTTGTAATCGTTTATTTTAAAATTT
>CALHWG010000054.1 GCA_938036745.1 uncultured bacterium | reverse complement strand
TGCCGCTTTTTTTTTCCTCTGTATAAAAAAACCGTATAAGTTCTTCGGCGTTGATACGGTACACTTCATAAGAATTAAGGAGCACATGCTCGAGTTCCATCCGCGAAATTCTTTTGGAATAGTTGTTCCGGTAAAATCGTTCAATCATACCGTCGGTTGTACGTTTACGATTCATATACGCTTTATAATCAAAGCCGATTTTCGAATCGTTTAAGCCCTTAAGCGTTTGCGTTTCTTCATGAAAGGCATTCAAAAAACGGTTTACGTCATGTACTTCGGTAAGTAAAAAATAAAAGCTTTTAAATTGACGGTTAAAAAGATGAATCGTAGATAAAAATCCGGCAAACACAATTATAAAAATGATAAAAAAGGAAAGCTGAAATTTCTTTGCGAAGGACATATTCATGCGCACGGGAAAAATCATTCAGTCTTTTAATTTGGGTAAAAAATCTTTATAGATTCCCGGGGTGGAATCGGCGATTAAAACGGCGCCGACCGTTTTGGCGTAAAATTCGGCTTTTTTCAGAATTAGAAAGCTCAATTTCATCATCATTTAAAGTTAAAGAAAGCTGGCGAATAATTGAAAGCGGGGTTTTCATCTCGTGAGCAGCAATAAGAAAACTACTTTCTTTTGCTACCAGATTTAAAAACTCCCGCTCATCCATATTTTTATTATAGCAAATTTTTGCTATTTTTAAAAGCTAATCCATTTTTAGAGTGCTTAAAACATTTTCGTTCAAGACGTTGTTGTAGGTATCGGCATCGGTTCGAATCATCAAAGTTTTACTATTTAATTTAAAATAATAAGCTGTTCCACGAATTCGATTATTCTTCTCTGGTCCAGGAAATAACCCTGCAATTTTTGTTGCTGGATATCCATTAACTGTTACGGCCTCGGAAGAAAGCTCACCCTTTTTGATAGCTTCGTTAAATTCTTTAAGAACTTCGTCTACACTCTTTTCATAAATAGCTACGCGCAAACCGAAACGCTGAGTATCTTTGCCGTCTTTTGGAACTGGTGGCACTGTATCTGGATAGAAATAAGAGAAGAAGCCCTTTCGATCGGAACCATTAGATTCGACATATTGATTCCAAAATGTTGGATAACTAAAAGTTACCTTTCCTAAATCTTCTGGAGCACGAAATTCTTTAACGGTTTTTCGTCGCTCTTCGTTATATTTCTTTTCATCATCTTCTTGCTGTTTTCGTTTTCCTTCAGCAACCTGTAAATCAATTTTTCCTTCAACATCTGTTTTTACATTGTTGTATTCAATGTAAGCCCAAATTCCAAATGAACCAGCACCAGCAAAACCGATGCTCAACAGAATAATTGCGATTGTTGAACCTTTAACTGCACCTTTTTTGAATCTATTCATATCTACCATTATACTTATGTTTTTAAATTTTTCAAGTGCTTTTCGAAACTTTATTTTATAAAAATAAAAAACCGCCAAAGCGGAATTTATCAAAAAAATTGGTGGCTCCTCCCAGACTTGAACTGGGGACACAAGGCTCTTCAGGCCTCTGCTCTACCAACTGAGCTAAAGAGCCAACCTTTATCAATTATACAGTATAAGCTTTTTTATTGCAAGAGTTTTTTAAAATTTTATTACAGAATAAGCATATCATAAAATTAAATTTTTGTTATATGCTTATGTTTTTACTCTTTCGAACTTTCTAAAAATGCAAAGATAAATCCGTCAATTTCGCCGTTTAAGACCTTTTCAATATCTTTTTCTTCATATTTGGTTCGTGTATCTTTAACTATTTTATAAGGGTTTAGAACATAATTTCGAATTTGTGAGCCCCAATCAGCAGATTTTCCAGCTTGAAGTTCACTCAAATTCTGCGCATGCTGTTCCATTTTCATTTGCACAAGCTTTCCACGCAAAATATTCATTGCGGTTTCTTTATTTTGCGTTTGTGAGCGTTCATTCTGGATTGCTACAACTGTACCAGTTGGAATGTGTGTAATTCGTACCGCTGAATCAGTTGTGTTTACACCTTGCCCGCCCTTTCCGCCAGAGCGATAAACATCAATTCGAAGGTCTTTTTCAGCAATTTCAACATGTTCTGGCGTATCAATTTTTGGCAAAATTTCAACTAAAGAAAAAGAAGTTTCACGAGTTCCACCACTATTAAACGGCGAAATCCGCACCAAACGATGTACGCCATTTTCACTTCGCATTTTACCATAAGCATAAAGGCCTTGAATTTCGAAAACACTAGTTTTGATCCCGGCTTCTTCACCAACACTTCGCTCAATTTGCTCAGTTTTTAGTTTATTTTTTTCAGCCCAACGTAGGTACATTCGCTCCAACATTTCAGCAAAATCTTGCGCATCAGTTCCGCCAACACCAGCTGTAATTCGAACGATTGCATCGCCGCTGTCAAATTCTCCATCAAATAAAAGCTGTTTTTTTAACTCTTCAAAATCATTTTCGAATTGCAAAATTTGAGCTTCAAACTCTTCAAGAAGCTCATCGTCGCTAAGATTTATTAATTCTAGAATGTCTTCAACTTGCGTTTTTAAAACCAACCAAGGGTGAATTTCCTTGTTTAAATCAGCAAGTTTTTT
>CALHWG010000053.1 GCA_938036745.1 uncultured bacterium | reverse complement strand
GAGATGGCGATGTCGCAAAATTTCGTCAATTAATCGATGGTCACTCACTGACTTTGGATAATGTAGCAGAATTTGTGCGAGATCAATTTGGTTCAACTTTAAAAGATCAAACAATTACACGCGATTATCCTGATGTTGTGTTGCGCGTGTTGATTTTGACTGGTTTTGTATCGGTTACTTATCAAGGCACAACAATGATTGAGCTGAATCAAGATAATCGCCAAATGATAGATAATTTATTGAATATAAAAATAGAATTGAGTGAAGCAGAAAAAGAAAATCCGCACTTGTATTTTCAGAAATTGGAACAATTAACCGATAAATTATTAGAGATTGCAGCCGATACACCTTATCGGGTTACAGAATTTAACCAAAAAGCACAAAAGCTGCTTGAAAACACTGAATTGAATTTGACTGAAGCGCAAATTGTTCAAGAGCTTAAACGCTTGGCTCAAGGCAAAAATAAAAGCAAAAGCGTTTTACCGATTTTGCATTATGTAGCAGAACCTTTGCTATTAGAATTTTTATTGAGTTTGTTGCTGGTTTTAAAATATCAAAATCAATTTAGTGTTCAGCCAAATTTTGTTGCCGACCATAATGGCTTGCCAATTTCTCACGCCCCAGCAGGAAAAGGTGATATTGAATTGTTTTCCAATGATATTTATTGGTTAATTGAAGCTACACTAATTAAAAATAAGCAGCAGCAACTGAACGCAGAAACAACTTCAGTTATCCGTCACTTTAATGGTAAATTAGCAAATTATCAGGCTCATTATTTGTCATTTGTCGCGCCATTGGTTCATTCGGATACGCACGCATTTTATCGGTGGCAAATTTTGTTTAGTAAACTTAACTCAGCGCAAGCCAACATTTATTTAAAACCTTATGCGATTGATGAATTCGTTGATGTTACACTCGCAGGAAATAATTTGCTAGATATGCAGAGCCATACACAGGATTTAATCCAAGAAATTAAAAACTTTGTTATAAGATTTCTTTAATCTCCCATAACTTTGGATAAATACCTGTTTCTGAATTTGATTACCTTAAACTCAGAAACAGGTATTTCTTATTGACTTCTCAGCAATTTTTTCTCATATTTCGTTGGCTTTGAATCGAATTTCTATACGCCATCTATTCAGGCGATAAGGGCTGATTAGCCCACTGGCGATAAATAACATTTGATGGTTTTTTATTTGCATTAAGACGAGTTCATCTTGTTTAGCATTACCGTAAATATTCGGTGTGTGTCTGTTGGTATTCAAATCAATCAAAAAAACGCTTTGAGCCGATCTGAATTTTTCAGATGGGTATTTTTTGTGTCTAGCGTTTAGAAAATCTTGAATGCCTTGTACCAC
>CALHWG010000052.1 GCA_938036745.1 uncultured bacterium | reverse complement strand
CTGATTTTCGCAACACTAATAGTTTTTGTAAAACTTGACTCAAAAATTCAAATCTGCGATTTTTGGCGAAGTTCTGGATTTTTCATTAAAGCCCTCGTCTTCACAGGGATTCTCTTCAATGCGCTTCCCCAATGGTATCTCTGGGTTGCGGGTGTGATTTTGGTCGTTTTGGCATATTCCTTAACGCCCAACCCTGATGAAGAAGATGAAGAGCCATCGATTCTAGCAAGAATTAATGATATCCTAATAGAGGAATATCGTAAAAAGGGCTTAAAAAATTCTTCTAAAAAGCTAGAGGAGCCAAAGAGTCGAAAGCTTCCGCCAGTACAATAAATCACCTTTTCGAAGGTGATTTTTCTTTATTTTTCCTAAAAAAGTTAAAGTGCTTGCGTTTATTTAATATATATTATATACTTATTGACTTTTTAATACTTTTGTGCTATAATTCTAGCAGTTGACATATCATAATCAGCAGATCTGTCAATGAAACTTAACAAGAATTAGGTTATTATGAGGTATTAATCGTGCCTCAATAGTCATTATTTATTTTGGCCAAAATAAATAAAATCTATATAGAAAGGATGGTACAAAAAATGATGACTATAACTGAAAAAATTGATAAAGTTCTAGAACAATTGAAGGAACTGGCTTCTACTAAGGAAGGCGGGGAGATGTGGTTTAAAGAGGTCAGCAAAACTGCGGCTAAAAAACCTACAGAAGAAGAAGAGCTCGCTTATCTTGAAGGCAAACTTCAAGAGCTGCGTAACAACTCTGAAGACGAAGCTGATAGTGGAGATGCTAGTGCTAAAGCAAAGTTAAATATTTGGCTAAAAATAGCTATAGGTGCACTATTTCTATTTATAATTAGCACAATGGCTTGGTTTTTACTTTTAGCACCAAAAAGTGCCAGTGCTACAAATAGTAGCACAACTGCTATTTCTTCTACAATCTCAAAATCTATGGATCTTCCAAAAGAAGATTTCAAGATCATGGATTATGTAGTTTCAGGAGATGAAATCAAACCAAATCCTGAAATGAAGAACCAGCAGTACAAAGTGTTTGCAAATGGGTCAGACGAAAACACTCTTTCAAGCGATGCTACTACTGCAGTCAATGAAATGATTGATTACATGTCACACAATATATCGTCATTGAAAGAGAAGGCAATGACTTTTGGACTTATCGATCCAAATTTCGATGAAAAGAAATGGATCGAAAACCGCAAAGGTCAGCTTTACTACAATAAAGAAGGTCAAGATACCTTCTACCAAGTAAAGTCGTTTATAAAACGCAGTAAAGTTACTGCAAAAACGATGGCCGAGAATAGCAACTACTATACCACTGGATTGGATAAAAACAATCAAGTAGTGGTTAGTAAAAACATACAAAACCTCTCTGGCCAACACTACGTTGAAGTGCGAAACCCAGAGAATTCAAAAGATCAATACTGTTATATAATCTTAGTTTACTGCGGGAATACTGTTATGAAAAATAACAATATCCCAGGTGTACCGAAAGAAAAAATTGAAATTCCTAAACCGAAGAAGCCAAACGAGCCAGACAAACCTGGTAAACCAGGAAAACCTGGTAAGCCGAGTGAGCCAGACAAACCTGGTAAGCCGAGCGAGCCTTCAAAACCTAGCGAAAGCAAGGTTGAGAAGAAAGCTCCTGGCAAAGATCCAGCTAACCAAGGTAAAGCTTTGGTTGGCGGAGGTCAAAACGATGGATCTTTAAACGGTACGGAGACTACTCAGGCGAGCTTGCCTGAGCAATATTCTGCTCCATCTGCACCAGTTGCTCCATCTGCACCAGCAAGCTCATCTGCACCAGCAAGCTCATCTGCACCAGCGCAAGATGCTCGCATTAGTGAGCCATCTCAATGGAGTGGAGCTGGCAAGGTCACAGATTCCAACGGCACTACAGTAGTAGCCGATAATGGAGCTGTGACAACTCCTGACAACCGTCATTACGATGGTTTAGTAGGTCAATCTGCTCCTTCAGTTGAATCTGGAGGTAACGGAGTTACAACTCCAAGTAGTTCGGCCAACTTTTCAGGTAGCTCTATGAGCGAGCCTGGAATAGATGACTAGAGCTTTGATTTTTTAGCGATTAGCACCTTTTTTCGAAAAGTTAAAATCTTTCGAAACTCACGCTGGGCGGTTTTCCGCCGCCTGGCTTTACATTGATATCTCTTAATAACCCAATTCTATGTTAAGTTTTAACAATTCGGCTAAAGCGAAGAAAACAAAATATTGACAAACAGAATTATGATGATATTAATAATAAAATTCTAATAAGTGGAGATTAGAAGGGAGAAAATGAGGGACCAAATGAAAAAACTCATTAATTTTATTAAAAACCATTCAATAATCTCTGGTTCAGTTTTGGTGGCAGCAGTAGCTCCAGCTCTAGTTTGGGCTTGGGGTCCAGCTCGACCATCATTCACTATCGAAAAACCAGCAGATTATATTACGTTCAACTCAATCACAAATAACCCTGTGATTGGCGGAGACGAAAAAGATTTCGTTGGAATCCGCGAAGTTGGCTCAAACGCAAAATGGACAAACAATATGAAAGTTCAAAATGGCAAAGAATATTACGTTCGAATGTACGTTCACAATAACGCAGCTTCGAACTTAAATCTTGTTGCCGAAAACGTGGTAGCAAAACTTAACGTTCCAACAACAACAGCAAAAAATGTGACTGTTCAAGGTCAGATTTCAGCTTCAAACGCAAAACCTAACACAGTTTGGGACGAAGCAACTTTTTCAAGTGATAATGACTTCAACTTAGCTTATGTTGCCGGTTCTGCCCTTTTCGAAAACAACGGAATGGGTACAACTAAACTTCCAGACAGTATTGTAAATAATACTGGAGCAAAACTTGGATACGACAAACTTGACGGAAAAATCCCTGGATGTTTCCAATATGCAGGCTATGTAACCGTTAAAGTTAAAGCTCAAGTTAGCCAACCGCAAGAAAAAACTAATATCGATCTTGCAAAAACAGTTCGAAATAAAACAAATGGCGAAAAATCTTGGGTTGAAACTGCAAATGCAAAATCTGGCGACACAGTTCAATTCCAAATTCACGCTAAAAATACAGGTTCTGCAGGAATTCAGAATCTTGTAATTCGCGACATTTTACCAAAAGGTTTGAATTACGTTGCAGGCTCAACAAAGCTCTACAACACATCAAATCCAAAAGGATTAAAAGTTAGCGATAACGTCATTCAAAATTCTGGAATCAATATTGGTTCATATCAACCAAATGGCGACGCTTATGTTCGGTTTGATGCAACTGTTTCGGCTGAAAATAATTTGCCAGTTTGTGGAGAGAACACTTTAACCAACATCGCTCAAGCAAGTGACCAAAAAATCGTTAAAAACGATACTGCAAGCGTAAAAGTTACAAAAAAATGTGAAACTCCTAAAAATCCAGTCTATAAATGTGAAGCTTTAAGTTTGAACATTGTTCGAAAAGACGAAAAGCAAATCACTTATGCGGCTAACACAAAATATTCAGTAAAAGACACAGAGTTTACTGGCACAAAATATGTAGTAAAAAATTCAAAAAATGAAGTTGTTGCCGAAAAAGTTGTAAATGGTGGAACTAAATTCGAAATTACCGTTCCAAACAATGTGAATGAAAAATACACAGTTACTTCAACAATCATCACTAAAAACGGTGAAAATTCAAATACTAACTGTGAAAAATCTTTCGAAACTAAAGCTCTAACACCAGTTCCATCTAAACCGGAATTGGTATGTCGAAATATTACAATTAACCAAATTTCTCGAACAAAATTCGAATTTAACACTTCTTATACTGTAAATAACACAACATTCGTTGGTGTTAAATATATCGTAAAAGATCAAAGTGGTAAAATCGTAATCGAGAAAACTGTAAATAACGGCTCAAAATTAACACTCGACATTGAAATCGTTGGTAAATTCACAATTTCTTCAACTGTTATCACAAAAGATGGCGAAAACTCAAATTCAAATTGTGAAAGATCTTTCGAAGTTAAACGTGAAGAAAAACCTTCAATCCTTATCAAGAAAACTGTAAATAATCAGAAAAATGCTAAAATTGAAGCAAATACTGATTTTAACTACGAGATTACAGTTTCGAATAACGGAAATGTTGATTTGAAAGATGTTGTTGTAACCGACCGTGCACCAGCAAATATTACTTTTGTAAGTGCTGATAGCGGTGAAATCAAAGATAATACTTTAACTCTAAAGATTAACTCTTTGAAAGTTGGTGAAAGCAAAACTATTACAATTAAATCACAAGCAACAGCAACAGGAATGACTGCTGTAAATACAGCTTGTGTAGATACGCCAACAATTCCTGGTGATAATGATGGTTGTGATAGCGCAAAAGTGGAAATTCCAAAGAAACAAACTCCACCAGCACCTACACCAAACAACCCAACACCAAATATTCCAACAGAATTGCCACAAACTGGTGCAAATACACTTTCTGCAATTCTTGGATTAACATCAATGGTGACCGCCTTTGGTTACTACTTCGCTAGCCGAAAAGCTGCAAGATTCTAAGCTGACCGCTTCTCAATGGAGCGATCAAGCTTCAAATCTAAAAAAAATAGACTTCCACTTGGAGGTCTA
>CALHWG010000051.1 GCA_938036745.1 uncultured bacterium | reverse complement strand
CTTATTATGGCATAAGTCCGGCGACGAAAATTGGTGCAATTGTGAGCGGTATAAGCTTTTTGGCGTGCGGTATGTTCGTGATTTTTAAGAGGTCTAAATATGCAAAAAAATAAAACTGCAATTGTAATTTTGAATTTTAACGGCTGGAAGGATACGCAAAAATGCCTCGCCGCGCTTGCGGATCAAACCGTTCAAGACTTTGAGATTTATTTGATTGATAATGGCTCAAAAGACGAATCTGTTAAAGAGCTTTCGAAAATTAAAATGCCAAATCTTCATTTTCATAAAGAGAAGAAAAATACTGGTTTTACAGGTGGTGTAAATATTGGAATCAAATGGGCAATTAAGAATAATTTCGAAAATGTGGTTTTACTCAATAATGATGCAAATGCTGAGCCCGAATGGCTTGAAAATCTAATAAAACCACTCGAGAAATCTCATGAAATTGGTGCGGTAACTAGTTTAATGCTAGACAAAACTGGTAAATTTATTGATGACGCGGGTGATATTTATTCAACTTGGGGAATTCCAATGCTTCGCAATGAGGGTGAGCCAAAGAAAAATGCACCTAAAAGTGGATTAGTTTTTGGTGGAACCGGTGGGGCGACAATTTATCGAACGAAAGTTTTTAAAACGATTGGTTTTTTCGACGAAGACTTCTTTGCTTATAATGAGGATGTTGATATTGATTGGCGAATGCAACTTGCAGGTTTTAAAGTTTGGTATGAGCGAACTGCGGTTGTTTGGCATAAACATTCGGCAACAAGTTCGAAAATTCCGGGTTTTACAATTAATCAAGTTTTTAAAAATTTACCGCAAGTTTTTTGGAAAAATGTGCCGTTTCCAATGATTTTACCAATGTTTTTTAAGTTTTATGCAGTTTATTGGGCTTTCGTGATTTATCAAATTCCAAAGGGTGGTTTGAAATTTGCACTAAAAGGAATTTGGCAGGGAACTCTTTTGATTCCTAAGTCACTTAAAAAGCGACGAGAAATTCAAGGTAAAAAAGTGGTTTCAAATGAGTATTTAAAATCGATTCTTTATCATGGGTTACCATTAAAACAAGTTAATCGAATAAAGAAATTTTTGAAGCTTAAGCGTTAAAATATTTTAAAATAAATTTGACTAAAATAAAACAATATTATATAATTGGAGTTACGAGTGATTCTCGTAGCTCTTTAAAATTCGAAAAAAGGAGGTTCCTCAAATGAAAGGAATCATACTCGCAGGCGGTTCAGGAACACGCCTTTATCCGATCACTTTGGCAAACAGCAAACAGCTTTTGCCAATTTACGACAAGCCAATGATCTATTATCCGCTTTCAATCTTAATGTTGGCAGGGATTCGTGATATTTTAATAATCACAACGCCAGAAGATAACCATCGTTTTCAAGAATTACTTGGCGACGGTTCAAGCTTCGGTGTAAAAATTACCTACGCTATTCAAGAAAAGCCGAACGGTTTAGCAGAGGCGTTTATCATTGGTGAAGACTTTATTGATGGTGATGATGTTGCTTTGGTTCTTGGGGATAACATTTTTCACGGTCAAGGTTTTACAGATAAGCTCAAGAGTGCTCGTAATAAAATTGAGCGCAAAAAAGCTAATGCTGTAATCTTTGGTTATCAGGTTAAAGACCCGGAGCGTTTTGGCGTTATCGGTTTCGATGAAGATATGAATGTTAAATCTCTTGAAGAAAAACCAGAATTTCCAGAGTCAGATTATGCTGCAACAGGCCTGTATTTCTATAATAATTCTGTTGTAGAAATTGCCAAGCAGGTTCAACCTAGCTCACGCGGAGAGCTTGAAATTACAGATGTAAATAAAGCTTTTTTGAAAGAGGGGCATCTTTCTGTCGAACTTCTTGGACGTGGGTTTGCATGGCTTGATACGGGAACGCATGATAGCCTTCAGCAGGCTTCGCAGTATATCGAAACTGTTCAGCGTCTGCAAAATGTCCAAGTTGCTAATCTGGAAGAAATTGCTTACCGAAAGGGTTGGATTTCAAAGGAACAAGTTGAAGAACTCGCAAAATTGTTATGTAAGAATGATTACGGTAAATATTTATTGCGGATTCTTAACTCTTAGAATTGCACTAATCGCTCGTTGAATGCGGGCGATTTTCTTTTATAAAATGGACAAAATCGTTTAAAAATAGTATTATATAACTATATGAAACGAGACAAACTTACGATTGTTCGCATAATTATGTTAGCCTCTGATACCTTAGCGGTTGTAAGCTCATTTATGCTAGCATATTTTGCGCGAACTCACCTTGATACGCGAGCATATTATTTTGCGCCAAATATTTGGAATTTTATTTTTTTGGCGGTTTCTCTTCTTCCACTCTGGCTGGCCATTAATTATTTCTTTGGCCTTTATGATCGTTCGGTATTTTTTTATCGGCCAAAAGAGTACGGTAGAGCTTTGGTTGTTTCAATAATTAGTATCATGGCGATGATTTCTTATGAATTTTTCACTGGTGATGAAGTTTTTCCAGTTCGAATAATTGCAGTTTTTTTTGTTCCAATTAATTTCTTAATGATGATTCTTGGTCGCGAAATAGTGCGTTTTATTCGCCGTGCTTTGATTAGAAGTGGTTTTGGCCGCCAAAAAGTTTTAATTATTGGTTCAAACTCTCGTTCAACAGAATTAGCCCAATTTTTTCACGACAATATTGATTTTGGCTATGATGTGATTGGAATGGTTTCGAAAAGCCAATTTTTGCCGACAAAATCGGCTGTTCGACATTTTGCGAGTTTTAAAGATGCAGCTTTAAAAACAAATCCTGATATTTTAATTCAAACCGATACACTTAGGAGTGAAGATATTTATAACTATGCGATTGAAAATCACCTTGAGTATATGTTTGTACCACAACAAGATAGGCTTCTTTCGCAGATTAATACAATAGAAGTTATTGGCGGAACTCCAATTATTGATGTAAAAATTACAAAATTATTTGGGATGGGTCGAATATGGAAGCGTTTAATGGATCTAACTTTAGCGATCTTTGGTTTAATTTTAGTTTCACCAATAATGTTAATTGTGGCGATCATTATGAAGGTTACTAATCCTAAAGATTCAATTTTCTTTAAACAAGTTCGCCTAACACGCTTCAATCGGGAGTTTTATATCTATAAATTTCGTTCACAAAAGGCTGAATTTGACGGCTTAACTCCCGAACAGGCTTTCGAAAAAATGGGAAAACCTGAACTTTCCAAAGAATATCGCAAAAATGGAGATCAGCTTGATAACGACCCAAGGATTACAAAAATTGGAAAATTTATCCGTGCAACTTCTATTGATGAATTGCCGCAGCTTTTTAATGTTGTTCGTGGCGATATTTCACTTGTTGGTCCTCGGGCTTTAATTCCACAAGAGATTAACAAATCAAACCGAAAAAATGTTATTTTGGCAGTAAAAGCTGGTGTTACTGGATTGGCTCAGGTTTCAGGTAGGCGTGACATTTCTTTCGAAGAACGCCGCAGGCTGGATGTTTATTATGTTCAAAACTGGTCAATTATTTTTGATATTCAAATTTTATTTAAAACTGTTGCAAGTGTAATTTTTCGAAGAGGGGCAAAATAATGCAAAATCCAAAATGGTTAAATGGCAAGAAAGTTGCGATTGTGACAGACTGGCTCACCACTTATGGTGGTGCTGAAAAGGTTGTTGCTACGGTTTCAGAGATTTTCCCTGAAGCGCCAATTTTTACATCGCAATATTCAGAGAAGGAAGTTGATTGGTTCTCAAAAAATGATGTTCGGGTTGGTTGGTTAAATATTTTCCCGGCAAAATTGCGTAAAATATTACCAGTTGGGCGAATACTATATTTTCGAAATTTAGGCAAGAAACTAAAAGATTTTGATGTTATTATTTCAATTTGCTGCGCTGAAAGTAAAGGTTTGAACCTTTCAAATAGTCAGCTTCATATTAGTTATTTACAAGGTCCTCCAATTCAATATTATTGGGGAATGTATAATGATTATATCGAAAATCCTGGTTTTGGAAAGTTTAATTTTTTAGTACGATTTTTCTTTAAAATGCTTATAAATCCGCTTCGAAAAAATGATTTTAAATTGGCGCAAAAGCCAGATTTTTTGTTGGCAAATTCAACTTATTCGAAAGAGGAAATTTTAAAATACTATCAGAGAGATTCGAAAGTGATTTTTCCGCCAGTTGAAACAGGGGATTTTAGACTTTGTGAAAAAAAACAAGATTATTATATCACAACTTCTCGACAAGTTAATTGGAAAAAACTTGATTTGGCGGTTGAAGCTTTTGTTAAAACTGGTAAAAGGTTGATTTTGGTTGGTGGCGGAGCCGAGCATCAAAAGTTGAAAAATCTTGCAAAAAACTCACAAAATATTGAATTTATTCAAAGAGTTAATAGCACAAAAGAGCTTTCGAAGATTGTTGGCGAAGCAAAAGGTTTTATTTTTCCGAGTTTGGAACCTTTTGGAATCGCACCGATCGAAGCTCTTGCTACTGGAACACCAATTTTAGCATTTAATAAAGGTGGTTCGCAAGATTATATTCAAGATGGTAAAAACGGTGTATTTTTTGATGAGCAATCAGCTGAGTCAATTTTAAATGCCATTAAAAAATTCGAAAAATTAAATTTTGACGCTAAAAAAGTTTCAGAAAGTGCTAAAAGTTTTTCGAAAGATAATTTTAAGAAAAATTTTGAAAGAGAAATCAGGAAAGGATTTAATGAAAAATTTTAAAAAACTTAGTTTAGCTGAAAAAATATTATTTTTTGCGCCATTTATGGTTTGGTTTTCATATTACCCAAATTTTAATTTTGGTAAAGCAGCAGGTGCGAATTTAGAATTTTCAATTGCTCTAATTTATGTTGTAATTTTAGCAATCTTTAGCATTAAAAATATTTTTAAAAACCGCAAAACTCTTTTTAAAAATAATGCAGTTTTAATTACTGGATTTTTTGTTTTTTGGAATTTTTTAACGATTTTAAGTTCGCAAAATCAATTGAGAAGTTTTTTAGTTTCTGGCGTTTGGTTAGTTTTGTGGCTTGATTTTTTGGCGATTTTGAGTTTTTCGAGAAATAAAAAATTGTTTGAAAGCCTTATAAAAAACTTTATTTTTAGTGCTTTTTTAATGTCAATCTTTGCAATAATTCAGGCTGTTTATGGAACTTGGTCGGATTGGGGTCTTTGCGCTGGGTGTAGTGCACAAGGTTTTGGATTTGTGCGCCCAAGCGTTTTTGCAATTGAACCACAATTTTTTGCAAGCATGCTTCTTGCACCAATTTTAATTTTAATAAGTAGAATTTTTAATAAAAAATCTACGAAAAAAGAAAAAATAGCAGTTTGGATTATGCTTTTTGCTTTATATTTAACACTTTCGCGTGGGGCAATTTTTGCACTTTTATTGGCGGTTTTAGTTTTGATTTTCGTAAACCAAAAACTTTCGAAAAAGGTAATTTTACAAAATTTTTTAATTTCTGGATGGTTTATTGTTTCGAGTTTTTTGGGTGGAATGATTTTTCATGCAATTTTTACCGAGTTAAACCCACGAGTGAGTGATGGTTTTTATGATTCAATTTCGAAAAGTGTAAACCAAATAAGTTTGGGAAAAATTAAATTGCCGAAAATTGAAAAAGAGATTAATCAAGAAATTAAAGAGCCAGAAATTGAGAGTAATGGTTTAAATTCAAAAGGGCCAACAGAAAAAGTTGTGGAAAAACCTAAAAAGGCAATGTTCGATGGTTATGTTGAAAAGTCAACTAATGAACGCACGAGAATGTCGGATTTGGCGATAGAAACTTGGCTTTCGAACCCTTTTGTTGTATTCTTTGGAGTTGGTTCTGGAGCTTCTGGAACGGCGATTTTAAATTCAACTCACCAGATAGCCAACAGTTCAGAAATTGTTCAGAATGAATTTTTATCGATTTTATTAGAATTGGGTATTTTTGGTTTAATTATTTGGGGGCTAATAATATTTGGAATTTTTCTAAAATCTAGAGAAGAGAAGTGTATTTGGGCAATTTTAACTGCGTTTTTAGCTCAATGGTTTTTCTTTTCAGGACTACCAAATGCGCTACATATTTATTTGATTTTAGCAGTATCATTTGCTATAATTGAAAGAGCTTATGAAAAAAAATCAGCAATCAATAGATGGGTTCACACCAAGGCGGCGGGTCGATTCTTTAAGTCGTGATAACAGTTATGAGAAATTAGCTAAAAAACCAGTTTCAAACACTCAGGTTCAACCAAGAATAGCGGAAATTGAGCATTCGAAAAAAGCTAAAAATCGAGAAGAAAATTTGAATGAAGATATTGAATCTGCTTTACAGAATTTAGAAATTGAAGAAGTTCAGGAAAATGAACGGAAAGAACGAATAGCTTCCAAAAAACAACGAAAGCTTCTTCGGAAACTCGAAAAAAAGAATCTGAAGCGTGAGAAAAAAGGTAAAGAGTCTCTTTCTTTAGAGCAATTTAAGCGACGTCGAATTTTGGGGCGAATTTTTGCTATTATCTTATTGATTTTAATTATCGTTGGCGGATATTTTGCATATAGAGCGTATAAAGATTTGTATAAATTAACGAATGGTAATGTTTTTGGCGCGGTTTTTGGCGAAAAAAAGAAGTTGAAGGCTGATTCTAATGGTCGTACAAATATTTTGCTTTTCGGAACTTCACCAAAAGGTTGGGATGGTGAGAATTTAACTGATTCTGTGATGGTCGTGTCTGTCAATCAGGAAACTAAGAAAATTTATACCATCTCGTTACCACGAGACCTTTGGGTTAAACACACTTGTCGAAGCTGGCTTGGAACAACTGCTGGAAAACTTAATGAAACCTATGGCTGTAGTTATTATGATGCTAAAAATAGTGGCTCAAGTGAAGAGGAATCAGAGAAAGCTGGCCAAAATTCTTTAGCTAAAAAAGCAAAAGAAATTTTAGGTTTAGATATTCAATATGTTGTTCATGGTAATTGGAAAGTCCTAATTGATGCTATTAATTCTGTTGGCGGAATTGATGTTAAAGTCGAAGCTTATGATGGCTCGAACCGAGTTTATGATGTAGCTACAAAAATTAACTATAAGAGTGGCGAAACTTATCATATGAATGGTGAAACGGCATTGGCGTTTTCGCGCGCTCGAGGTTCAGAGGGTGGAATTGGTTTGAGTGGAAGTAATTTTGACCGTGAACGAAATCAGCAGAAGATTTTAAAAGCGGCGTTTTCTAAGATAAACGAACAAAAAACTAACCCAATAACTTTGCTTTCGCTCGCTTCATCTTTAGGTGAAAATATCCATCACTCATTTAGTGGAGATGAACTAAAAACTGCGGCTGAAATTGCTCAAGACTTTAACGGTGGAGCTATAACTTCCTTGCCACTTGTTAATGAAAATGATCAGTCTGCAAATTATTTTACAACTGGGGTAATTAATTCAGTGAGCGCAGTTTTGCCAAAAGCTGGAACTTATAATTATAGCCAAATTCAAGCTTATATTTCAAAAAATACAATTGGCGGTGAGGTTATTAAAGAAAACGCTAAAATTAAAATTTTAAATGGTACGAA
>CALHWG010000050.1 GCA_938036745.1 uncultured bacterium | reverse complement strand
GGTTAGAATTTGAAACCGACCCTAAAACTGGTGTGATTTATGTGAAAATTGACCGCCGCCGAAAACTTCCAGTAACAACTTTCTTGCGTGCACTTGGTCGAATGACTAATGCTGAAATGCGAGAGATTTTTGCTGATGTTGATAACGGAGATGTTAAATTTATTCAATCAACTCTTGAAAAAGATCAATCGGCTGGCCCAAATGAAGCTTTGATTGAGGTTTACCGCCGTCTTCGCCCAGGAGATTTGGCGACTATTGAAAATGCCCGAAATATGATTGAACGAATGTTCTTCGACTTTAAGAGGTTTGATTATGGCCGTGTTGGTCGATATAAAATTAACAAACGTTTAAATCTTGAAACACCAAACACAACTGAAAATCGTTCTTTCCAAATGGAAGATCTTTTCGAAATTATTAAAGAAGTTATTCGCTTAAATAATTCGCAGGGTGAAGTTGATGATATCGATAGTCTTGATAATCGACGAGTTAAATTGGTTGGTGAGCTTGTTGCGCGACAATTCCGTGTTGGTATGCTTCGAATGCAACGAAATGCGATGGACCGAATGTCGATGACTGATATCGAAACTGTAACTCCTGGTCAATTAGTAAATGCTCGCCCAGTTGTTGCTGCAGTGCGTGAATTCTTTGCTGGATCACAGCTTGCTCAAGTTATGGATGAAACTAACCCGCTTTCAGAACTTTCTCACAAGCGTCGTTTGAGCTCAATGGGCCCTGGTGGTGTTACTCGTGACCGTGCTGGTCTTGAAGTTCGTGACAGCCACCCAACTCACTATGGCCGAATTTGTCTTGTTGAAACTCCAGAAGGTGGAAACGTTGGACTTGTAACAAACCTCGCAACTTTTGCCCGAATTAATGAATATGGCTTTATTGAAGCTCCATATCTTCGGGTTAAAGACGGAAAAGTTACCGATGAAGTTGTTTATCTTGATGCTGACCATGAGATGCGCGAAATTATCGCTGATGCTGGTTCGAAATTAAACGAAGATGGAAGCTTTGTTGAATCTCAGGTTTCTGCTCGAAAGAACTTAATTCCTTCACAGGTGAGTTCAAGCGAAGTAACATTCATGGACGCCGTTCACAGGCAGGTTCTTGGTGCAGCAGCATCGCTTATTCCTTTTGCTGAACGTGACCGAATCGACCGCGCTTTAACTGGTTCAGCCATGCAGAAGCAGGCCGTTCCACTTCTTTGGAATGAAGCCCCAACTGTTGGAACTGGTGTTGAAGCTGATATTGCACGAAACTTGAGCCAAATTATTGTTGCTGAAGATGATGGTGAAGTTATTCGTGCTGACTCTATTGCTGTTGAGGTTAAATATGCGTCTGGCACAGCAAAATACGAACTAAAACATTTCGAAAAAACTGCCGACGACCGATGCTACAATCAAAAAGTTGTGGTTTCTCGTGGTCAAAAAGTTAAAAAAGGTGATATTTTGGCGGAAGGCGCAAGTATCAAGGATGGAGAAATTGCTCTTGGCCGTGACCTCCGCGTGGCATTTATGTCTTGGGGTGGATTCAACATGGACGACGCTGTGATTATTTCTGACCGTCTTGTTAAGACCGATATGTTAACGAATATAAATATTAAAGATTATATGGTTGAAGTTCGTGAAACTAAGCTTGGGCCAGAAGTTGTCACTCGTGATATTCCAAACGCTAGCGAATATAGTTTGCGACATTTGGATGAAGATGGAATCGTTCAAATTGGTTCAGAGGTAAAACCTGGCGATGTGCTTGTTGGAAAAATTACTCCAAAAGGTGAACAAGAACTTTCGAGCGAAGAACGACTTTTGCGTGCAATCTTTGGTGAAAAAGCGAAAGATGTTCGCGACACTTCTCAAAGAATGAAAAATACTGGTTCTGGAAAAGTTATTGGCGTGAAAATCTTTTCGAAAGAAAATGGTCATGAAATGCGTGCCGGCGTGCTTAAACAAATTCAGATTTTTGTAGCTGAAGCTCGCAAAATTATGGTTGGAGACAAAATGGCTGGACGACACGGAAATAAAGGTGTTGTTGCAAAAATTTTGCCAGAAGCTGATATGCCATTTATGGAAGATGGGACTCCGATTGATGTGATTCTTTCACCACTTGGTGTGCCTTCACGTATGAATCTTGGTCAGCTTTTCGAAGTTCACCTTGGAATGGCTGCGAAAACTCAAGGTTACCGAGTTGCAACTCCTTCATATGATGGTGTTGATGCTAAAACTTTGAGTGATGAGCTTGAAGCCGCAGGCGTCCCTCGAGATGGAAAAGTTCAATTGTTTAATGGTCAAACCGGTGAGCCATTCGAACAGCGCACAACTGTTGGATTCATGCATATGATTAAGCTTCACCACTTGGTTGCCGATAAAATCCACGCTCGTTCAACTGGCCCTTACACAATGGTTACTCAACAACCTTTGGGCGGTAAAGCTCAGAATGGTGGTCAGCGATTTGGAGAAATGGAAGTTTGGGC
>CALHWG010000049.1 GCA_938036745.1 uncultured bacterium | reverse complement strand
GCCACCGGTATTGTGGTAGGGGAAACGTCCGTGATTGAAAATAACGTGTCTATTTTGCAAGGCGTTACGCTTGGCGGAACAGGTAAAGAATGTGGCGATCGCCATCCGAAAATTCATGAAGGTGTGATGATCGGTGCCTATCGCCGTAGCTTCTCACTGCCCGAGAAGTGGGATGGTAAGCGTGTGTATCTGAACTTCGATGGGGTTGATTCCTTCTTCTATCTCTGGGTCTTGAAGCTCCTTTTTTCGAAGCTCCAAATCCATCAGATGCATCGCTTTTTTGTCTCTGCAAATTGTACGGCACAAATTAAATGCATAAGCTGGTGTAATATCTGCCGCATTATAGAGAACTCCTTCTTTTTGAAGTTCACCTTTGTAGCCATTCACTGCAAAACTTCGCGGAGATTTGGAATTCAAAAAAGCGTAGGTGCCATCAATTGTAGGTTGAGCTTCGGCCCATTCGTCAATTTTATGAACTAAATAGCTAGCACAACCTTGGTTCTGATATTCCTCAATAGTAAACATTGAGCCAATTTCACCCAAACGTTCACCGAAAGAATTCAGCTGTGGTTGCATCATTGATGCCGTTGCAATTACTTTTCCTGTTTCTTCATCAAAAAGTAAAGCCACACATGCCTTATTTAAAATGTCGTCTGGCGACATATTTAAAACCGAATCGTCTTGATAAGTCAGACCTGAAAGCCACAACGCGATTTCGCCCTGTTGATCAAGTCCAAGATCATGCAAAAAGCAAAACGACCATTCATCGTTTGAAACCTTTTGCATAATATTTAAAATACCTCTATCCAAAACTTCCATTTCTTCCACCTCCAAAGTGTTTTTTCTTTCGAAAATTCGATAGATTTTATAATTATATCATAAAATTCATAAAAAAGCAATAACCTAAAAAACACTAAAATAAAAACCGCATTTCTTTAAGAAAAGCGATTTTTTAAAATTATTTTGCGGCCAAAGCTGCTGCGATTCGTTCGCGGCGTTTTGCTTCGCGGCGTTTTTCAATTTTTAGTTTTGCACGCAAAGCTCGTTTGCGGTCTGCTCCATGCCAACTTTTATGTTTAGCCATTTCTTTCCTTTCGTTAAAAAATAAAACAATTCTGAATAATTATAGCACACTTTTTTGAGAATTTCAAACTATCTGCCATAAACCAATCGTGAGACATTCTGGTAGTAAACTTGCACCGCATGGTGAAAATTTTGAAGTTCTGTTCCTTTTAAATCAAAATAGTGTGGGCCAGCTTCAATTTTAATCACTTGATCTTTTCGAAGCTCGTATCTGGTTGTATTTTGGTGAACTTTTCGCTTGCCGTCAATCCATTCTTCATGATAAATCCAAGAATTATAGTCAAGCACGAAAAACTCTCGCCGAATACCGTTCGTTGTTGGCCCAAAAATTTGTGCGCCAACTTTGCTTTCAAGATTGATTAATGCTCGCGAAATATCTTGCGGATTTTTCTTGAATTTTGCAAAAAGATATTTATAATAGAGTTGATTACTCTCGTGTTTTTTTGAATTTTTCAAAAAAGATTTTCTAGTATATTTTAAGTGCGAAAGACGAATTTCTTCTTCGGCAATATTTCGAAATTGTAAAATTTGAGCGCTCTTTGCAAACATTTCACCAAAAATATCAATTTGATTATTTTTTAATATTGGATGGAACGCAGGCTTTTTAATCTGTTGAATAGGTTTTAAAGGCATTTGTTTTGGTGTGTCATAAGCAATCTGGATTTTTGGTTTTTTGAAATCTGGCTCTTTCTGAGCTTCTGGAAAATATGGAATTTGGTATAAACTTTTGTCGGAATTGTTCATTTTTAAACCTTAAATATGATTAAATTGTATCATATTTTAATATTTTTGTCAATATTTGGTAAATTAAATTTTAAATAGTTTTTCGCAATTTTCGGTTGTAATTTTAGCAACTTCTTCAGCTGAAATTTGCCGTTTTTCTGCTAAATCTTCAATAATTAACTTCGAAAAAGCTGGCTGGTTTGGCTTTCCGCGCTTGCCTTTTGGTGCTAAAAATGGTGAATCTGTTTCAATTAATATTTTTGAAAGCGGAATGCTCGCAAACATTTCAATATCTTCGGGCTTTTTTGTAAAAGTTG
>CALHWG010000048.1 GCA_938036745.1 uncultured bacterium | reverse complement strand
ATCGCCGGTTCGAATCCGGTCGGGCGCGCCAAATTTAGACTTTAAAGAATCGCTTTCGGGCGATTTTTTATTTTATTTAATCTATTAAGACAAAAATAAAAAGCACAGCTTTTACTGTGCAATTTATTTAGTCAACTTTAATATATTTTTGAATCTTACCGTCTTTTTCAAGCTGTTCAAGTTGTTTATTAAACTCGGTAAATTTAATTTTTATTGATTCATAACTAACTTCATTATCAGTTTTTTCAATCAATTTAACGATATAATAGCCATCACCCGAGTTTGAAATAAACGGTTTCGAAACTTCACCAACTTTCAATCCTGCCGCAATTTTAGAACGACCACCATCAATGTTAGTTTTTCGAACTTTTCCGGGTTTTGCATATTCAATTTTATCACCAAAATGTTCAACAGCTTTCGAAAAATTATTCGCATTTTCACTTAAATATTTCGAAACCTCATTTTTAAGATTTTCAGCCGTCTTATCAATTTGTGCAGTCACCTTTCGGCGAAGGAGTGGCAACTCAATAAACATTCGGCGGTATTCACTTGGCAAAAGATTATAATTATCAGCCGCAATTTTATATAAAGCGCTTTCAGTAAGCTCGGTATTTTGTATTTTTCGCTGCGCATCAAAAGCTTCGCTAATTTCTTTATCTGAAACTGAGATTCCAAGTTCACGAGCCTTTTTTTGAGCATAAGCATTTGCGATTGCATTTTTCATTGCCTTTGATTTATTTAAAGTTGAAAGTGCGCTTATATTATTCGCTCCTTCAATTTCATCTTTTTTAGCATTTGCAATTTGCATATTTGCTCGATATTCCATCAAATAATCACTATAAAGTGCTTCCTCCCCATCAACTTTTGCAATCGGAAACGGAAATATGGTCGTAAAACGATAAACAAACTCACTGGTATTTTGAGCCTGATAAAGCTGATACCAAAGCAAGCTCGCACCTGTAATTAGAATTACACCAGCAATAATTAAGGCGTTAATCACTAAACGATTTTTGCTATAC
>CALHWG010000047.1 GCA_938036745.1 uncultured bacterium | reverse complement strand
CTTGGAAAACGTGTTGACTACTCTGGTCGTTCAGTGATTGTGGTTGGTCCAACTTTGAAAGCCCACCAGTGTGGTTTGCCAACACAAATGGCACTTGAACTCTTTAAACCATTCGTAATTTCTTGGTTAATTGAAAAAGAATATGCGCATAATATTCGTTCGGCAACTCGTTTGATTGATGCTCGTGAAGCAGAAGTGTGGGATGCTTTGGATGCTGTAGTTGAAGGAAAATACATTCTTTTGAACCGTGCTCCATCTTTACACCGACTTTCAATTCAGGCTTTCCAGCCAAAACTTGTTGAAGGTAAAGCTATTCAGCTTCACCCACTTGTAGCGAATGGATTTAATGCCGATTACGACGGCGACCAGATGGCGGTTCACTTGCCACTTTCTGATGCTGCTCAGGCGGAAGCTCGTGATTTAATGAGTATTTCTCACAACTTGCTAAAACCAGCAGATGGTCAACCTGTGCTCTCTGTTGATCAGGATGTTGTTTACGGAAACTACTACATCACTTATGACAAGCATTCTGAAATGAACAAAAAACCGCGTCCTTTCGCTAATGTTTTTGAAGCTGAAATGGCTTATGACAAAGGTGAGATTGCACTCCAAACACCAATTCGTGTGTTCGTAAAAGGTGAGATTCGAAATACGACTCTCGGCCGTGTGCTATTTAACGAATTACTACCAGAAGATTATCCATTCGATAATAACCCACAAACTAAGAAGCAAATTAATAAAATTTTGGCCGATATGTTTGCGCATTATGGTGCTGAAATGACTGTAAAAATTGCTGACAAAATTAAAGGTTTATCATTCCGATTTGTTACAAAATCTGGTTTGTCGATTGGTAAAGAGGATTACACGGTTTACGAAAGCGAAAAAATTCCTCAGATCATTGCTAGCGGTGACGCTAAAACAACTTTGATTCAGGAACAATATGATCAAGGTCTTCTGACTGACCAAGAGCGTTATAACTTAATTATTGATAACTGGCATAAGGTCATTGATGAAGTTTCTGATGAAATTTCTGAGCGCGTAGCTCATGAAGGTGCAGATTCACCTGTTGGATTGATGGCTGTTTCTGGTTCACGCGGTAATGCAACAAATATTCGCCTTGCTTCTGGTTTGACTGGAATCATGGTGGATGCAACTAACCGTGAAATTGAGCTTCCAATTCGCTCAAATTACACTCACGGAATGAGCTCGCTTGAAGCTTTCGTAGCAACTCGTGGTGCGCGTCAAGGTTTGATTTCAACTGCGCTTAAAACTGCCGAATCTGGTTACCTAACTCGCCGTCTTGTTGATGTGGCTCAAGATGTATTTTCTGTTGAAGATAGAGATGATGAAGTTGATCCAGGATTCACGATTCATCGATCAGATAGTGAAGAAACAATGATTTCGTTTAAAGATCGACTTTATGGTCGATTTACGGCTGAAGATGTTCCTGGATATATTGATGCCGATCAACTAATTACTCGAGAAATTGCCAATGCAATTGAAAAAGATGAAAACATTACAGAAGTTAAAATTCAAAGTGTTCTTTCAACTCCAGACCTTGCAGGAATTCCTCAAAAGTCTTACGGAATTGATATGGCGACTGGACTTCTTGTTGATCCAGCTGAACCAGTTGGTGTGATTGCCGCTCAATCTGTTGGTGAGCCTGGAACGCAGCTAACTTTGAATACATTCCACAGTTCGGGTGTTGCTGGTTCTGGTGCAATTTCACAAGGTTTGCCACGTGTTGAAGAACTTCTTGAAGCTCGTTCGCCAAAGGGACAGGCTTATATGACTGAAGTTTCTGGTGTGGTTGATATCTGGGAAGATGGCAATATGAATATTGTTCAAATTACACCACGACAAACTGAAGATGGTGAAAATGTAAACCCAGTTCGCTACGAAATTCCAAATGTTGCGGCTCTTGCTGTTTCGAAAAACGATGTTGTGCAGGCTGGTGACCGTTTAACTGCTGGTTCGCTCAATCTTCGTGATTTAATGGAGTTTAAGGGTGTTGAAGAAACTCAACGCTATATTATGAACG
>CALHWG010000046.1 GCA_938036745.1 uncultured bacterium | reverse complement strand
TGTTTCTCAAAACTAAAATTTATAATTATTTTAAAAAATACAACAATACTTTTTTACAATATTTCCCAAAAATGAGTGATGTTGACATTTACTTTTCACATGCTCAAAAGGCTAACCCAGAGATAATTAAAAACCAAAAAGTTTGGGGTGTCGCCCAGCTTAAAGATAATTTTATGGAATTTGTAATCTTTGAAGATGATTTTTCTGAAGCAGATTTTGTTCAAAATATTTTTCACGAATTAAATCATGTATTTCGAGGTTTTTATGAACGTAATTTTTGGTTAATGGTGGATATTGTCTCTGAAGGTTTAGCGGTAAGTTTTGAGAAACAAGTTAGAACTGAAACTGGCATTTTCTGGAAAGACAAGCCGTTTTACTATTTCGAAAACGAAAAGGCGATGATCTTAAAGCGGCTTGCTGAAGCAATTGATATTTGCGAAAATAAAAAAGACTATAATTATAATGCATGGCTATATAATTTTAATGGTGAAAATCCTGATTTTCCGCACAATTTGGGCTATAAAATTGGTGATTTTTTGGTTGGCGAATATTGCAAATTTCATAAGATTAAACCGATCGAAGCTGTACGAATTCCAACAATGGAATTTATTAAATTTGCCAAAAAGGAGATTCTAAAATGCGAAAAATAATTTTGGGAAATTTTAAAAACAATAAAATTTTCCGTAAGAAATTGCGCTCTAGCTATAGACAAGCGTTACAAATTTTACGGCCACAATTTGGCGAGAACAAAGGCTATGACTTGGTTTTTTGTCGAAAAATTTGGACTTATTCTGATGATGGAATTGATTTTTATCGTCGCCAAAATCATGCTGCTTTTGAAATTTGTGAGGTTTTTAGAGATATCCGCAATATCGATATTCGAAACGCAATAATTCGAGCTGTTACGAGTGAAAATTTGCGAAAATTAAATTTTAAAAACGAATTTTTAATGGATATCTTGGCGGTTGGCGGAGGATTTTATTTGGCTGGAATTTCGAAAAATATTAAACTTTCACCAGATATTAAGAAAGATTTCTTAGAATTTTCCAAAAATGCTGAAAAATATGATTTTGATAAATATATGAATAGTGAAAATAAGATTGAGCAGGATTTTCTTGGATTTTTTGCAGCTGAAATTATTTCGAAGATTATAAAAAGCCGAAAATTAAATGAAATTTCTGAGCAAGAAATTTTTGATGAAATACAAAAGATTAGCTAAAAAACTCTTTCGCCAAATTTTGGAAATCCTTAGTTTTTATTTTTTCAATTAGTTTAAAATCAATAAAATCGCCATAGGCTAAAGCTCGAATTCGCTGTTTTTGCCCAATTTGAACTGGAGTTTGCATCTTGAAAATCAATTTATTATTCAATCTATCTTTCGCATTCTCGAGATCTTTTTCATTAATTTTCTGGATTTTAGTAATTTCTTTTTTAACGATTTCTTCGATTTTTGCTACCGCCGAGCTTTCGAATCTGCTTTCGAACGCCAAAAAAGAATTATTTAAAATTGAGCCTTCGCTAAAAAATACTTTAAAATTATAGACTAAGCCATTTTTTCGAAGAGCTTGATAAATTTTGGTTTCAATTTCGTTTTGAATTAGTTCTGCAATAACTCTTTCGATCGGATTTAGAGAGTGGTTAAGCGCAAAAATCTGAGTATAAGAATACATTTTTTCATTATTTTTTATAATTTTAGCGTTTTTAAGCTTATAATTTTGGCTTGCTACGGGTTTTTCTTGTGGTAATTTTATACTTTCGAAAGCTTCAATAATCTTATTTTCATCGAAATTCCCAATTGCTAAAATTCGCAGATTTTTAGTTGA
Organism: uncultured bacterium; assembly: GCA_938036745.1. Taxonomy (GTDB): domain Bacteria; phylum Patescibacteriota; class Saccharimonadia; order Saccharimonadales; family Saccharimonadaceae; genus Nanogingivalis. The sequence continues at coordinate 1,486 of CALHWG010000046.1, read as the reverse complement.
AAAATGGTTTTTAAAAAAATCTAAAACATCATTTTTAGTTATTTTTGAAAGCGTTTCGAATTCTTCTATATAATTTAAGGCTGGAATGTTTTGATTTTTAAGAATTTCTGTGTAGATTTCTGGATTTCCTTTTGTTGAAGTAATAATTTCATTTTTTATAATATTTTTCTGAATTTGCAAGTCATTTTCAGTGAAATTAAAATTTTCGAAAAGGGAGATAAACTCATTCAGTGTTTTTTCGAAACTTTCAGCTGTGCTTTCGAAAGAGAAAGTTGTTAGAAGATTGTTTGTTTTTCCATTTTTCTGGAATTCATTATTTTTTGAAATAAAATTTCTTAGGATTAAATGTTCTAAAATATGTGGAATTTGTTGTTTTTCTATTTTAGCAGAAAATAATCCGGCCAAAAATCCAGCTTCTAGATAAACTGTATTTGAAGACGGATTTTTTTGATAAATTATTTGGATAGTATTTTTTAAAATTATTCTTTTCATAATCAAATGGTATTAAATATATTAAAAGAAGTCCAATATAGGACTTCAGGGGCTGCTATTCATAATCATCGAATGTTGGCTCGCCATCGGAATTTTCGCCATAGCCATTATCTAAGGAGTTATCCGAATCTGGACCTTCATCAGGATCTGAGAAATAGCGTCTAATAAAAATAGCCATTTTGCCACCTCTTTCTAAAGAGCGAATCGGTACACCCGATCATGCGAGAAACTATACAATATAATTTCTAAGCCCTATTATATAATAATAATAAATTTGTCAATAGATTTTTGATTTTTTGTCGGAAGATGTTAAAATCAAAGGATGAATAACCTTGAATTTCTTGTAAAAAACTATCAAACGCCACCTGAAGCTATCACTTTAGTTGAAAATTCTCGCATTTTATTGCTTGCGGGGATTTCTGGTGCAGGAAAAGATACAACCAAAAAATATCTTTTGAAAAACCCAGAATATCGTGATATTGTCAGCCACACAACGCGCACTCCTCGTGAAAATAATGGTAAAATTGAACAAAATGGAGTTGACTATAATTTTATTTCGATTGAAAAGGCTGAAGAAATGCTTAAGAAACGTGAGTTTATTGAGGCGAAATTTGTTCACGGAAAGGTTTATGGTACAAGTGTTGCAGAGATTGAAAAAGCGAACAAAAACAGGCAGATTTCTGTAACGGATATTGATATTCAAGGAATTGCAGAATATAAAAAAATGAGCGAGCGCGTTGTTGCAGTTTTTATTTTGCCACCAGATTTCGAAACTTGGCGAGCACGTTTTGCAAACCGATATTCAAGTGCGGAAGAATTCGAAAAAGATTTTGAAAAACGTTTACCGGAAGCAATTTCTTCGCTAGAGCAGGCGCTTGAAGTACCATATTTCCACTTTATTTTGAATGATGACTTTCGAAATACAGCGCGAATTATCAACCAAATTATGCATCAAGATGTTGAATTTAATTATAAAGATATCGAAGTGCGTGTG
>CALHWG010000045.1 GCA_938036745.1 uncultured bacterium | reverse complement strand
GTTTGAGATTGTTGCTAAAATAAAGCCATTGGTTCGGTAGTTGTAAGCTTGGTCGGTGAAGTCGATAGAAGTCTCGAGATTTTCAACTTTAATGAAAGTGCCTTTTCCGCTAAGGTTTCGAATTTCTAAAGTGTGTAAATTTAAAAAGTGCGCATAAATTAGAATTAGAGCAATTTGTGGAATAAAGATCGCTATTTTTTGCTTTCTTGAAAATTTAAAATGCCAGATTTTTTTTGAAATTTTATTTACAATAATGGTTATGGTTACAATTACTGTAATCGTAAAAAGCATATTTAAAAATCGTTCTAAATTAATCATTGAGGCTAGTCCACCAGCCTCACTAGACATCGCCAAATCTTCAGGTAAAAACGGCGTATTGCGCGAGGCCATTTTTTCAGTATTGATATACATCACAATTGTGGCGAGTGAGAATAAAATACCCATTGAAATTCGCCAGTTTCGAAAGATTCCAACAAATAAAAAACTGACTAAAATTGTTACAATTTGGCTATACTCGGCAATTTTTGGATTTTTCGAAAGGAATTCGTTAGCCTTTTCCCAGCCACCAAATTGGAGATTTAAAATATATTTTGTAAGAAAAGCTCCTAATAAATAAATACAAATCGTTGAAAATATCAAAAAAGTAGCTTTGCTTTGAATAATTTTTTTGCCGATTTTTGCGTATTTTATAACGTTTTTTTGTGATTTTTCAGATAAATATTTTTTAAAAATTTCTTTAAAGTGTTTTTTGAAATCAAGCTTTTTTAAATTTTTCATAATAATTTAATTATAACATTTTTTAGAAAAGTTGGCGAGAGTTGCTCTTTGAGTTTTTAGATTTTTAACATTTTATTTTACTATGAAAAAACTCAGCAGCGACTAAAAAACGGTAGTAGATGTAATTAATATTCTGTTGGAGTTTATTCTGCTTCTGGGCTTAGAACGACTTAATTTTATGCAATAAAAAAACGGCTACGCAAGAATAAGCGTAACCGTAATAAATAGTTAATCTCACTGTGGATGATTCATTCCATAAACCCTATCCGCACTGGTTTATGAAACCAAAGAACTGTCTCCTTTCTTAGGAAGTTTTTTAGTTATCATTTATTGGATTACAAATAAAAGATTTTTTATATCTAATATGAACTTTCAACAATTGATAACTATTAAATTATAGTAAAAATATTCTAGCTTGTCAATAATAAAATTAGACATTTTTGCAAGATTTTTGAGCTTAAAAAGCTTGAAATTTTAGTTTTTTTGTGTTAGAATAAAACAAGTTGCCAGAGACAGTAGCCGCCTCGCGTTAGCTAGGCTTAATCTGCTACCGAGGAATACTTTTTCTATCTGCCAACGAGTTTTGAAGGGAGGCTTTCAAAACGCCAGAATCTTAACAATTAGGTCGAAGAATATTAACCAAAAAAGGAGTTTTTATGGCATTATCACGCGATAAAAAGAACCAATTGGTTGCTGAATTAAGCGCCGCTCTAAAAGACGCAAAAATGACAGCTTTTGCTGAATATAAAGGTTTGACAGTTGCCGACCTTCAAGAACTTCGAAAAGAAGCTCGCGAAGCTGGCGTTCAAATCAAAGTTGTTAAAAACCGCCTAGTGCGTGTTGCAATGCAAGAAGTGGAAGCTCTAAAAGAGTCTGACACTTCCGCATTAAAAGGGCAACTTGTTTACGCAATTTCAAGCGAAGACGAGATTGCTGCCGCACAAGTTTTGGGTAAATTTGCAAAAAATCACCCAGAAATGAAACTTGTTGGTGCGTTTGCTGACAACGGTGATGTAATGGATACTGCAACTGTTACGACACTTTCAGAACTTCCAAGCAAAGACCAACTTATTGGTCAAATTGTGGACACACTTCTTTCGCCAATCAATGCGATTGCTGGTGGTCTTACAAACGAAGACTTGGAATTTCGAAAAGCAACCAATTAATTTATTTTAGAATATTAACCACTTAAATTTTTAAAGGAGTCAAAAATGGCTGACATTAAAAAATTGGCTGAAGAATTGGTAAAATTGACTATTCTTGAAGCTAACGAATTGAAAGAACACCTCAAAGAGGAATACGGAATTGAACCAGCTGCTGTTGCTGTTGCCGCTACTGCCGGTGCTGCTGACGCTGCTGACGAACAAACAGAATTTACAGTTACTTTGAAAGACGCTGGTGCGCAAAAAGTTGCTGTTATTAAAGCAGTTAAAGAAATCACAGGTCTTGGACTTGGTGAAGCTAAAGCTATCGTTGACGGTGCTCCAGCACCAGTTAAAGAAAAAGTTTCTAAAGATGAAGCTGAAGAAGCTAAAAAGAAACTTGAAGAAGCTGGTGCAACTGTTGAGCTTGCTTAATTATAATACAAATCAAATCGACCTAATTTAAGATTTTCAAAAATCGCTCAAATTTTGGGCGATTTTTTGTTTAGCTAGAATTTAATATTATTATGAGCATTGTAGTTTAGAATTGATATTTTAATAATTAATAAAAGTATCAAATTAAAGATAAGCATTGTTTTTTTCATAGTATAGTGTATAATCGTGGTTATGATTTATATTCCTTTTTTAATCATATTTCTAACTATATTTATTTTTTTGAGCCGAGATTTAAGTATTTTTTTTAGTTTTGAGGTTCTTTCTAGCCTGGTAATGGTTGCTTTTGTCTTAGTATTTGTCTCTATTAGTGGTTTTGAATCTATCATGTTTGCTTATAAAGTTGCGATAATATATAAAGATAGGCAAAAAAATGATTCTCGGGATTGATGAAGTTGGTCGTGGAGCGTGGGCTGGCCCCTTGGTTGTGGGTGCTTGTGTTTTGAATGGTGCCAAAATTGAAGGGCTAACAGATTCGAAAGCTCTTTCAAAAAAGCAGAGAGAGAAGCTATCGGCAGAGATTTCCGAAAGTTCTGCGATTATTGGTTTAGGTTGGGTTTCAAACGATGAGCTTGATGAAATTGGTTTGAGTGCTGCCTTAAAACTTGCAACAAGGCTAGCTGTTAAGGAAGTGCAGCTAAAATGTAAAAAACAAAATATCAAATTTAATGAAATTATCATTGATGGCACTATAAATTTTTTGGCTGGTACACCGCTTGAAAAATATGCTTCTACTCTTAAAAAGGCTGATTTACTAATTTCAAGCGTTTCTGCAGCTGCAATTTGTGCAAAAGTTGCGAGAGATAATTTTATGACAGAACTTTCGAAAAAACCTGAGTTTGCACCTTTTTGCTTTGAAAATCACGCAGGATATGGAACATCAAAACATAGAGCAGCTTTATATGAATTTGGAGTAAGTAAAATACATCGCAAAAGTTTTAAACCAATTGCGGAATTTTTAGAAAATTCTAAAAATAAGAGCGTGAACACCTTTAATGTGAAGAAAGCTAAAAAAAATACTACAAAAGAGCTTGGTGATAAGGCCGAGGATTTTGTGGCGGAATTCCTAAAGCAAGAGAAACACCAAATTCTGGAGCGAAATTGGCGAACAAAATTTTGCGAAATTGATATTGTTTCAAAATATGGTGAAAATTACTATTTTACAGAGGTTAAATTTCGAAAAAATAATGATTTTGGCGGTGGAGAGGCTGCAATTTCAAAGAATAAGGTTAATCAAATGAGATTTGCGGCAGAATTTTTTGCTTATAAAAATAAGTTAAAAAACAGAGAAATGCGGCTTGCTGTGGCAATAGTTGAGGGCGAGAATTTTAAAAAGTTTGATTGGTTTGAAATTAATGATTAGCAATTTTGCAAAATATTTTGCATTGCTGATTTTTCAGAGGCAGTTACCCAAATTGAGTATTTTTTCTTGATTGAAATTTGGCGAGAAATATATTCACAGCGAAAATCTTTATTTGAAGGAAGCCAAGAGGCGGCGTCAGAATCACCTTTTTGCTGATTAGCTGGGCCATCTGAAGCTAAAAGATTTAGTGGATCATTCGCAAATTCAATTCGTTTTTCTTTCGAAAATTGTTGGGCGCCTTTTTGCCAAGCATCAGAAAGTGCAACTATGTGGTCAATTTGAACGGCGGAAGCATTTTGCTTGCGTGAGAAATTAATCTCTTTGCCAGTGTAAGGGTCTTTTAGAGTTCCGCTTAAAATTTTGCAGTCTGAATTTTCTACAACATTTATTAAATCACGTTTTAAAATACGATTTCGTGTATCGCAACCGCTAGAATCTTTTGCCCAGCCTTTACCAAATTGCTCGCGAGAATAACCAGTTTTTGGTGAACG
>CALHWG010000044.1 GCA_938036745.1 uncultured bacterium | reverse complement strand
TTGCGTATAACCGAGAATTTCGAAAACTCGGTTTTAGTTGATAGAGATGAAAATGCAATTCGCACGCTTCAACGGTTTAAAAATGAAGGTGTAGAGATTTTGCACAAAGATTTTCTTTCGGCCGCAAAAGAATTGGTAAAAAGAGGTCAAAAATTTGATATAATTTTGGCAGATTTGGGTGTTTCTTCACCTCAGTTAGATATTGCAGAAAGGGGGTTTTCTTTTCGAAAAGATGGCCCACTTGATATGCGAATGAATCCTGCGCAGAAAAAAACAGCGGCAGATATTGTGAATTTCGCAAGCAAGAATGAACTTTTGCAAATTTTAATTGAATTTGGTGAAGAAAAGCGTGGTTTTGCTGAAAGAATCGTTTCGAAAATTTTAGAAGTTCGAAAAAAGCAGAGAATTGAGACCACAACGCAGCTGGCTGATTTAATTTTAAGCGTGCACAAAGGCGGTTGGCAAAAAACGCACCCCGCAACGCGCACTTTTCAGGCGATTCGAATCGCAGTAAATAATGAACTTCAACAAGTTGAGGAGGTTTTAAAATTGCTTCCGAAACTGTTAAATTCAGGTGGAAGAGTTGGAATTATAACTTTTCACAGTCTTGAAGATAAAATAGTGAAGAATTATTTCAAAGATGATTCGAAAAAAGGTTTGGAGTCTAAATTTCAGACAATTACCAAAAAACCGCTTGATGGCGCGAAAGAAGATGTTAATAATCCGCGAGCCCGCAGCGCAAATTTGCGAGTGAGCATTAGAAAATAAAAAACAAAAGGAGGCGAGATGCCAAAAACAATCAAAGTAAGCTACGCTAACGAACAAGCTCGCGTAAAAGTTAATTTTCGATAGTATTTGACACTTTCGAAAAACAAAAACAAAAATTTAAAACAGAAACTAAACTTTAAGGCACCAGCCAAAAACTGGTCTGGTGCTTTATTTTATTGAATATTAAATTTAACGCAACAAAAACCAATGTATAAAACAAACACAAATTATGTTAGTCGCCGTCGCCAAACACAAGTTTCGTCGCGGTCATATGGAAGAAATAATAATATCGCTATTTTTCAGCCAACAGCAAAACTTGGTGCAGTAACGCAATTTTTGATGCTTGGTGTTTTGATTGCGGTTCTTGGAATTATCTTCTTAATGAATTCTTCTAAACCAGCGCTTTATGGAAATGAAATTCAGCAAATTGATTCGAAAATTTCAGATTTAGAAACTAAAAAGGCTGATTTAGAAGTGGAAAACGCACGACTTACAGCGCTTTCGAATATTGAAAATAGCGAAGTTGCAAAGAAAATGACAACTCCGGCGTCGGTTTCTTACGCAAAATAAGGTTAAGCTTTTTTCAAAAAATCACAAAAAGTGTGATAAAATAGAATTATATGATTTTAGGTTTTAAGAATAAAAGTCGAACAGGTTATCTCGCAGTCTCAATTCTAGGGGTTTTTGCGGTAATTGTGGTTCGACTTTTTTTCTTGCAAGTTATTGAAGGCGCAGATTATCGTGCTCGTGCCGATAAAGGCCAGAGAAAACAATTCGAAATCAAAGCTCAACGAGGATTAATTTATGCAATGGATGGCAAAAAACTAACTAAAATGGTTTTGAATGAAACTGTTTATACGCTTTGGATTGACCCGCAGGAAATTGCAAATTCAAAAAAAGTTAAAAAAAGTGAAATTATTTCAGAGTTTAGAAAAATTGCTGGCGGAAATTTAAGAGATGATTTTGAAAAGCTTTTCGAAAAAACCAGCACGCGATATCAAGTTATTGGAACTAAGCTTTCGCTAAAACAGGCAAATGCAATTCGTGAAAAGAAATTTCATGGGGTCGGATTTACTGCAGAAACTCGCCGGGTTTATCCTGAGGGAAATTTAGCTGCACAAGTTCTTGGTTTCGTAAATGATAATGGTGGAAATTATGGCATTGAGCAGGCAATGAATAAAGAATTGACGGGGACTGATGGCTATAAAAAAATTACTACTGATGCGTTTAATCAGGTTATTGAAGTTGGAAGTGAAAATATCGAAAAGCCAGCCATAAATGGAAAAAATATCGCGTTATCAATTGATCGTAATATTCAGGCTCGCGTTGAAAAGGTTTTAAAATCGCAAATGGATTTGAAAGGTATGAAAAATGGCTCAGTTTTGGTTATGAATCCAAAAAATGGCAAAATTATGGCAATGGCGAACTATCCAACTTATAACCCAGCAGATTATGGCAAGGTTGAAAAAAGCTCAGTATATAATAATAATACTGCAACAATGGCTTACGAAAACGGTTCGGTGATAAAATCTTTCACGATGGCAACAGGAATTAATGAAGGTGTTGCAAGTCCTTTAACTCGATATAATAATACTGATTCAATTAGAATTGAAGATATTGTAATTCAGAATGCAGTTTTGGGGCATACGGGTTCAATTACACTTCAAACAGCTATGAATTATTCGCTCAATACTGGAATGGTGACTATTGGAAAGCTCCTTGGTGGCGGAAGCCTTAACTCGACTGCTCGGGATAAGATTTATGATTATTTTCATAATCGTTTTGGGCTTGGGCAAGAGACTGGAATTGAAGTTCTTGAAAGCAAAGGTTTGCTGGTTTCACCAAAAAAAGCTGAAGGAAATGCAGTTCGATATTCGAATATGACTTTCGGCCAAGGTATGACCACAACAATGCTTCAAACGGCAAATGCTTTTTCTTCACTAGTGAATGGTGGAACTTTATATAAGCCAAGCGTGATTGAGGGAACGGTTGATGAAAATGGAAAGCTTTCGAAAAAAGAGCCTGAAATTAATAAAGAAGCGGTAATTTCGAAAGAAACTAGTGAACAGATGAAGCAAGTTCTGGAAGGTGTTCGAAAAGTTGGTGGTGTAAAAGATCCATCGGGGTATCAAATTGGTGGAAAAACTGGAACAAGCCAGACAATTGTTGGTGGAAAATATGTTGATTATCAGACAATTGGTAGTTATGTTGGTTTTGGTGGCGGAGATGAAGCTGAGTATGTTATAATGGTAGCGGTTTGGGGCGAAAATCAGAATTTGCAAGGGTCCAAAGATGCTGCACCAATTTTCACTGAAATTTCAAACTGGCTATTAAATTATTTAGAGATTAAACCAAAGAATTAAAGAGGGAATATGTTAAATATCACAAATCAATTAATCGTTTCTGCATTATTTAGTCTTGCTGGGTTCATTCTGGCAATGGCTTTAACGCCAATTTATACTTTTGTTGCTTATAAGTATAAATTCTGGAAGAAACAAAAAACAGCATCTGTTACAGGTGAAGCTTTAACCGTTGTAAATAAATTGCACGCTAAAAAAATCGCACGTAATATTCCTACCATGGCAGGAATTATTGGCGTAATTGCAGTTATTATCATTTCTGTTTTATTAAATTTGAAGCGTGAACAAACTTGGTTGCCTCTTGCTGGGCTTGCTGGTGGTGCATTTATTGGTTTGATCGATGACATCTTAAATATTTGGGGTTCGAATCGTAAAGATGCTGGACTCCGTGCCCCTGTTAAATTCGCGATGATTATCTCTCTTGCTGGTTTCTTGGCGTGGTTTTTTACTTTTAAACTTCACTTTACAAGTGTTATGATTCCTTTTATTGGTAATCTTGAAATCGGATATTGGATGGTTCCACTCTTTATTTTTGCGATTGTTGCAACAAGTAATGCTGTAAATATCTCTGACGGGCTTGATGGTTTAGCTGGTGGATTATTGAGCGCTGCTTTTGGTGCTTTCGGAATTATTGCTCTTGTTCAGAATCAGCATAATTTAGCAGTATTTTGTTTTACCGTTCTTGGCGCACTTCTTGCATATTTATGGTTTAATGTTTATCCTGCGCGTTTCTTTATGGGTGATGTTGGTTCTTTCGCTTGGGGAACGACTCTCGGAGTGGTTGCAATGCTTACAAATTCACTCCTTCTTCTTCCTGTAATTGGTTTAATTTTTGTGATTGAAGCTGGTTCAAGCGCGATTCAAATTTTTTCGAAAAAAGTATTTAAACGAAAAATCTTTATCTCTGCACCAATTCATCATCATCTTGAAGCTACCGGCTGGGAAGAAACTAAAATCACAATGCGTTTTTGGATTATTGGAATGGTTATGGCCTTTATTGGTGTAATTTTAGCGCTGGCAGAGCATAAAATTCTTTAAAATGGAAAGAAGGAATAGGAATTTGATTGAACGACGAGGTTTTGAAAACTATTCATCTCGTCGTCAAGCTCGAACGCCACAAGTTCGAAATTCATCTTTTCGAAAATCACGCAACCAAAGCTTTTTAAAAAGTGATTTGAAGAATGATAATTTTTCTGTAATTTTTCAGCAATTTTTAAACGGTGATTTTGCAGGTTTTTTGGAGAGAGTTATATTTTTAATTCGTTCAATGTTTTTAATTTTCATCGTAAATCCTTGCGTGAGAATTTACGAAAGTGTTAAAGCTGACAATAAAAAACGCCTCAATCTTGAAGGTTTCGAAAAAATCCGCAAGCATCGTGCAAATTATATGCTATTTCTTTTTATCTGTCTGTTGCTACTGATTGGTTTGGTTGTAATGTTTTCGTTAAGCCCGCAGCGGGCAAATTCATTGAATATTGCTAAAGGTGCGAACTATGATGATTATTATTTCTTCTGGCGACATTTAATTTATATTGCGGTTGGTTTGGTCTTCTTTTTTGGAATGAAGGCAATTCCGCTCAACTGGATTTTTTCGAAATCATTACAATTCTTTATTTTTTCTCTAGTTTTATGTGTAGCTCTTGCAGGCTTAGCGTTGTTTAATCTTCCTCCTGTAATTTGTGAAAATGGGGCTTGTCGCTGGTTTGGCTTTTCTGGCTTCAGTTTTCAACAGGCTGAGTTTTTAAAGATTGGCGTGATTTTACTTCTTTCAACTTTCCTTGGTGCTCAAGCTTCGAAGGGAAAAATCAACAGTTATAAAGAAACAATTCTACCGGCTTCAGTTGTGATTATTACAGTACTTTTGGTGATTGCTGGTTTTCAAAAAGATCTCGGAACAGCAACGACAATTATTATTGCAATTGCATTCCAGTTTATTATTGCAGGAATGAAGTCTAAAAAATTAATTCCAATTGGTGTGTTGGTTTTGGCTGGGGTTGTTCTTCTGATTGTTTTCGAACCTCATCGAATTTCTCGAATTTTAACTTTTTCGAGCGGTGATTGTAGCAATATTTTGACTGAAAGTGGTAAGGACCAATATCACATTTGTAATGCAAAGCTTGCGATTGGCTCGGGCGGAGTTTTGGGCTTAGGGATTGGAAATTCAGTTCAATCTGCTGGTTATTTGCCTGAAACTATTAACGACTCAATTTTTGCCGTAATGGGTGAAATGTTTGGTTTTGTTGGTTTAATTTTTATTATTGCAATTTATTTTGGGCTGTTTTATCAGCTTCTTGTGATTATTTCAAAAATGGAAAACCCTGCAAGCCGCCTTTTTGTGGCTGGTGTTGCTGGGTGGCTAGCTTCGCAAACAATTATTAATATTGCAGCGATGGTTGGGCTATTTCCGCTTAAAGGTATTACAATTCCGTTAATTTCTTATGGCGGAACGAGCTTGGTTGTTATTTTGACAGTTCTTGGTGTTGTGTTTAATATTTCGAATTACACATCATTTACTCAAGTTGAAGATTTTAAGGAGGAAGGCAATGAAAATATTGGCAGTCGGCGGCGGGTCGGGCGGTCACGTGGTTCCAATCGTGGCAGTTTTTAAAGAAATTTTAAAGAAAAATTCAAAAGTAGAATTACATTTTTGGTGTGATAAAAAATTTGCACCTCAGGCTAAAAAAATAATGACTGATTCTTTTGGTAAAAGAGTTAAAATTTCGAAAATTTCAAGTGGAAAACTTCGCCGCTATAATCATTTAACTTTTTGGCAGCATCTTACGATTCCAAGTGTTGTTTTTGGAAATCTTATAGATATTTTTCGAAATATTGCCGGTATTTTTCAGTCTTTTTGCAAACTAATTTTTTGGCAACCAGATGTTATTTTCTGCAAAGGCGGGTTTGTTTGTGTTCCTGTTGGAATAAGCGCTTGGATCTTGAGAATTCCAATTGTGATCCATGATTCTGATGCTCATCCAGGTTTAGCTAATCGTATTATTTCAAAATTTGCTAAAAGGATTGCAACAGGTGCACCGCTCGAATTTTATAATTATCCAAAAGAAATTTCAAAATATGTTGGAATTCCAGTGCTTGAAAATTTTAAAAAATATAGCAAAGAAGAACGAGATAATTTTAAGGTTGAACTCGGGTTTTCGAAAAATAAGCCTCTTGTTTTAGTTACTGGTGGCGGTCTTGGCGCGGCTCGGCTTAATAATGCGGTAGTTTCGAAGGGTGGGGAACTTTCAAAATCTGCTCAAATTGTTCTAATCTCTGGCGTGTCTCAATTTGATGAACTTAAGAGAAAAACTGAGGGATTTTCGAAGGATTTTTGCTTGTTAAGTTTTGTATCAAAAGATATGTGGAAGTTTTTAGCTGCTGCAGATTTGGTTGTTGCTCGGGCTGGTGCAACTTCCAACCTTGAGCTTGCCGCACTTCACAAACCAACAATTCTTGTTCCGAATGCAAGATTAACTGGTGGACATCAATTAAAAAATGCGCAGGTTTATCAAAAGTCTAATGCTGTTAAGATTGTTCCAGATGATGAAATTGAAAAAAATCCAGAAATTCTTTCAGACGAAATTTTGAGAACTTTAGAAAATCCAGAAGGGATGCTTAAGCTTGGCGAAGAATTTAGCAAATTTGCTAAGCCGAATGCTGCCAAAGATGTTGTAGAGATGATTTTTAAAGCCGCAAAGCTATAAAAAATATTGAGCTTATGGTATAATTATAGTTAGATGAAAGAAGAAAAAAACTTAACTCGACGCGAAATGCGTGAAAAGATTCTAGAAGAACGCTCAAGAGAGAAGGGTGATTTTCGGCGTGGAAAAACAATTTCACGACATCAAAAAGAGCATTCTGAGCGTTCAGAAAATCAAAAATTAGTTATTCGCCGAAGAAAGCTAGGTGCTTTTTTCGTGATTTTAGCTATTTTTATAAGTTTAATTTCTATATTTTTATTTCAGTTTATTTCTAAGGTTTCAGTAGTTTCAAATGAATCAAAAAGCCAAAATTTAAGTAAATATGAAAAATCAGTTGAAGAATATTTAAATATAAATCCGAGTGAACGAATTTTATCAAATTTAAATAAAAACGCTTTACTTGAAAGCCTTCAAAAAGATTATCCAGAGGTATTATCTATTTCGGATATTAAATTTAATGGTCTAACCTCATATAAAATTTATCTTGATTTTCGAAAACCTGTTGCTTCTTGGTTGGTTGATGGTAAAGAATTTTTTGTTGATTCTGAAGGTGTATCTTTTAGTGTTAATAATTTTGAAAAACCGTCACTAAATATAATTGATGATAGCGGTGCTATAGTTTCTAACGGTAAAAATGTTGCGAGTAGTAGCTTTTTTAGCTTTATTGGAAAACTAGTTTCTGCTGC
>CALHWG010000043.1 GCA_938036745.1 uncultured bacterium | reverse complement strand
TGGTTCAATTCTCTCGGGTGAACTTTCGAAAATTTCAACCGCAAAACCTTCTACAAAACTCGATTTACTTTTTGTAATTTGAATTTTTGCAGTTTCATTTGGTAAAACTCCCCAAGCAAAGATTTTTTTGCCATTTTCAAGCGTGCCTAAGGCTTGCCCACCAGGTGTAATTTTCTCGAATTTAGCTATTTCGAACTTAATTTTCCGTGCCATAATTATTCTATTTTATCAGAATTTTGCCAAAAATTCCATATCTCCAACCACTCTTCACCTTTTAATTCGCTTGGTTTTTTAGTTTTAAATTTTGGTTGGCAATTTTGTTTATAAAATTCTGGCACAGCAAACATTTTTTCAATAAAATCATTAAAAATTGTCTGTTCTTCTTTCGAAATTAGCGGAGCTTCTCGCCGTTTCATTTCGAAAAATACCGTTTCAACAGCCGGTGGCGGCGTAAAATCAGATTTTTGAAGAGGTTTTTTAATTTTACTTTCGAAAAACGGAAATATTTTTGCACCAAGCGCAGAAGTGAAATTTTTATCGCTCACAATTAGTTTGCGGGCGAATTGTTTTTGCAAAATTAAATAAATACTTTTTGGTGAATTTTGAGCATTTATAAGCTTTTGAATAATTGGCGAACTCAAGTGAAAAGGAATATTTGCACAAACTTTATAATTTTTTGGTAATTTCGAAAGGTTGAAGTGTAAAAAATCTGCACATAAAACTTCAACATTCTCTAAATTTTTAGTGTTATTTTGAAGTTTTTTGAAAGTTTCGCGGTCAAATTCAATTGCCAAAACTTGCGCAGATTTCTTACTAAGAGCATAGGTAAAAACACCGCTTCCAGCACCTATGTCTAGCGTAAAGTCTCGCTTTCGAATATTGCTGTGCCCAACAAGCATTAGTGTAATTCGTGGCGAACGCAAGAAATTTTGCGAAATGCGGTGTTTTCGAGCCATCTATTCGTATCTCAAAGCTTCGATTGGGTCTTTTTTGCTGGCGCTGCGTGCTGGCAAAGCTCCGGCCAAAAAAGCCACAACTGCAATAATTAAAGTTATAGTTATGCTATTTTTAATTGTAAATTTAGTTAAATTAAATCCTTCAAGCCCTTTCAAGAAATCTTTTGAGGCAAAACTATTTAAAGCGTCTCCTGCTAAAGATGCGAGTAAAATTCCTAAAATTGAACCAATTAAACCAATCAGAATTGCTTCAATACTGAAAAGTTGGAAAATCTTTCGGTTCGAAAGCCCCATTGCTTTCATTAAACCAATTTCACGAGTCCGTTCACGAACACTCATGTAAAGTGTATTGATAATCCCGAAGCTAGCAGCAAGCAATGCAATAGCTCCAAAAACAATCAAAGATCCAGTAATTCCATTCACAACATTCATGATAGTTTCAACTTGGTCTTTAGCTGTGTTTGCTGAATAACCTGCTTTTTTAGCGTCTTCTTTGATTTGATTTAATTTATCCTCAGTTACTTTTCCTTCAATTTTCATTAAGAAGCGTAATTCTTGGGTATTTTGTAGGCATCCAAAATCATATATTAGAAATTTCAAC
>CALHWG010000042.1 GCA_938036745.1 uncultured bacterium | reverse complement strand
TTCGAAATGTGGTTGCGCATGAGAATGATGCACAAATTAATTTTGATCAAACTCGCCGAGCAATGAATAGTTTTAAACAAGCTTTGAAAGATTTAGGAGCAATTTAATGGAAGATATTTTAAAAAAATATGAAATGACAATTGGGATTGAGTGCCATGTTCAGCTAAAAACTAAAACCAAGCTTTTTAGCGGAAGTGATAATGATGCGCGAGAAAAATCACCAAATGAAGCAACTTCGCCGATTGATTTTGGTTTGCCTGGAATGTTGCCAGTTTTAAATAAAGAGGCGGTTCGCCTAGCTGTGCGAGCTGGAAAGGCATTAAATGCAAAAATTGCCAATGTAAGCCGATTTGACCGCAAACATTATTTTTATCCAGATTTGCCAAAGGGTTATCAAACATCGCAACTCTATCAGCCAATTATTGGTGAGGGTGAGATTATTGCGCCACTTCCTAGCGGTGGTGAAGTAAAAGTTCGAATCGAGCATGCTCATCTTGAAGAAGATGCTGGAAAACTCACTCATTTTAGTGATCATTCTTTAGTTGATTTAAATCGAGCCGGAACTCCTTTGATTGAAATTGTGTCAATGCCCGATATTCATTCGGCCGAAGAGGCGCGTGCCTATGCTGAAGAACTCCATAAGCGAATGGTTTTTGCGGATGTTACAAACGGTGATTTATATCAAGGTAATATGCGTTTTGATGTAAATATTTCAGCGAGAAAATTTGGTGATGAAAAACTTGGAACACGAACGGAAATTAAGAACTTAAACAGTTTTCGAAGTGTTGAACGAGCGGCTCAATATGAATTCGAACGCCAAGTGAGATTGCTTGAAAAAGGTGGGAAAATTAAGCAGGAAACTCGCGGTTGGCTTGACGATGAGCAAAAAACAGTTTCGCAACGAAGTAAAGAAGAGGCTCAAGATTACCGATATATGCCCGATCCAGATATTCCACCGATTGTTTTGAGTGATGAAGAAATTTCGAAAATGCAAGCGCAATTTCCGATTATGCCAGATTATTTCCGTAAAAAATTTAGTGTTTTTGGGCTTGATAGCTCTGTAGTTGAGTACGCTTTGAGCGATTATCGAATTGCTGAATTGCTCCTTGCAACTTGGGGTGATGGTCCTTGGCCGGTTTCTCAGGAAGAGTTAATCAGTGAAGTTGGAATTGATAATTACATTATTGAAGAACATAAAGAAAATATGAAGCGAATTTTCAACTGGTTTGCATCAACGCCAAGCGAAGAGCTTGATCTAGAAAAACTCTACAAAGGTTATCTTGGTCCTCGTAGATTGACTCTTCTCGCTCATTTGGTTCATGAGAAAAAAGTTAGCTCAAATGGCGGTCATCAAATTTTCTTGGCAATGTTTGATGATGAGAATTTAGGATTCATGCCAGAAAAGATTGCTGAGAATATGAATCTTCTCCAAGTCTCTGATGAAGGTGAAATTGCAAAAATCGTTGATGAAGTAATGAGTGATGCGGCTTCACGAAAAGCGATTGAGGATATTCGAAGCGGTAATGATAAGGCAATTGGTTTTTTGGTTGGTCAGATTATGAAAAAATCGCAAGGCAAAGCAAATCCAGCTTTGGCGCAAAAATT
Organism: uncultured bacterium; assembly: GCA_938036745.1. Classification (GTDB taxonomy): domain Bacteria; phylum Patescibacteriota; class Saccharimonadia; order Saccharimonadales; family Saccharimonadaceae; genus Nanogingivalis. The sequence continues at coordinate 398 of CALHWG010000042.1, read as the reverse complement.
GATTCGTGAAAGGTTATAAGTGAAAGAAAAATTTGAATTTCAAGCTAATTTTAATGGCGATAAAAATATTGCTGGTAGTTTGATTTTTTCAGCTAGTGGGATAGAGTTCTATGAAGATTTTGCTCTATCTCGCCCGCTTGAGATCTGTCTAAAACCGAGTGAAATTCAAGAGATCGATTTTATTGATACCGCTGACGAAGTTTATCAGCCGGGAATTTTTCGAATTCTATTTTTAGGAATGTTAGCTTTTGGCCGCCCAAAAAATTGGCAGAAAAAATCTTGTCGAATTGAGGTTGAAATGCTCGATGGAAATCTTTATTATTTTACTATAAATGGATATTCTTCACTAGATATTCGAACTCAAGTAAATAAGATTGTATCGGGATATTTTTAGATTT
>CALHWG010000041.1 GCA_938036745.1 uncultured bacterium | reverse complement strand
ATATGGTTCGAAAAATATTCTTGACCGAACGGTTTCGCTTCACTTAATTGAAGATTTACTTGGTTGGATTTTAACATTCGTCACCTCTGTTTTAATTTCATTTTCAGGACTTCATATACTCGATCGTGTGGCAAGTTTATGCATTTTATTATTTATTTCTTGGGGAGCAGTTTCGAACGCTTGGGGAGCTTTGAAAATCTTAACTCAACGTGCACCAAGTACAAAAAAATTAAACAAAATTAAAAAGCAAATTTTAGCGGTTGAAGGTGTTTTAAAAATTGAAAATATTCATTTTTGGAGCCTTGACGGAGCGGAACATATTTTTACGGCAAGAATTTTTGTGAGCGATATTTCAAGAGCTACTGAGATTCGCAAAAAAATCTCCCATTTTTTACCAGATTTTCAGATTGTAGATTCGACGATTGAGATTTTAGAAAAATAATCAAAAAAGTGCTTGCAATTTTGAAAAGGCTCGTGTATAATTGTTAATGTACTTGGTTGTGCCACCTTAGCTCAGCTGGTTAGAGCAGCTGTTTTGTAAACAGCAGGCCTTCGGTTCGAATCCGAAAGGTGGCTCCAAGTATTTTTTAATACAAGAGTTGAATGCTGGGATAGTGAAGCGGTCAAACACAACAGACTGTAAATCTGTCGGCAGATGCCTTCGAAAGTTCGAATCTTTCTCCCAGCACCAGAAATTATTTTTTGAAAAAACACCCATCTACTGCGAGGGTGCTTTTTTATTTTTTATTCTGCCTCGAAATAAAAATATAAATTTTGTTGGTTTTATTATTTTTACTCTTGCTAAAAATTAGCATTAACGGTATAATAGAACTATGAATGAGAATTCTCGATATGTGGTAGGAATAGATATTGGAACAAGCAAGGTTCGTGTGCTTATTGCGAACTTTGATAGAGATGGTTCGCCAAATATTTTGGGGCTTGGGTCGGCTGAGAATTCTGGACTTAAAAAAGGTGTTATCACACATCCAGAAAATGTTTATCGTGCGATTGATAAAGCTCTTGCTGAAGCTGAACGCATGAGCGGCTATAAAACGGAAAGAGCGGCTGTGAGCGTTAATGGTGCACAAATTTTGAGTACAAAAGTAGATGGAATGGTTGCAGTGAATTCGGAAAAGGGCTTGGTTGGTGATGAAGATATTGACCGAGTTGAAGATGTTGCATTGATCGGCAAAATCCCAGAAAATCGAGAAATCTTGAAGTTTATACCTTATTATTATAATGTTGATAATCAAGAAAGGATTGCTGATCCTTTCGAAATGGTTGGAACACGGCTTGAGGTTTACGGAAACGCAATCTCTGCACCAAGAATACAAGTTGAAAATGTTGAAAATATTTTGGAACGGTTTGATATTTCTTCGAATTTATACATTCCAAGTGCGGTAGCTTCAGCTCGGGCTGTGCTAACTGAAAACCAAAAAGAAAATGGCGTTGTTGTCATCGATTTGGGAGCTTCAACGACCGGTGTTGTGGTTTTCGAAGACGGCAATTTACAATTCATTGAAAATATTCCGCTCGGAGGAATAAATATTACTAACGACCTTGCGATCGGGCTAAAAGTTTATCCAGAAGTTGCTGAAGAAATTAAAATTAAACATGGTTTTGCTTTCAAAAGAGAAGATAGCAGCGATATTGTTGTAAAACATGGTCACGAGCATCACCGCTTTAATACGCAAGAAATTGATGAAATTATTGAGGCAAGAGTTGAAGAAATTTTCGATGAAGTTCAAAAGGTTCTTCGAAAGTCTGGCTTTGAGAATCAATTACCTGGCGGTGTTGTGCTAACTGGGGGCGGAGCAGCTCTTAAAGGAATTGATACATTTGCAAAAAAATATCTTCAGCTTGCAGTACAGATTAGTAAAAATGGAATTGATAATACAGTTTCTGAAAAGGTTAAGATGCTTGAGTATTCTGCTGCAGTCGGTTTATTGATTGAAATGCGTGATAATACTTCGAGATATAATAGTTATAGAGATGAAGAGACGGCGAAAATTGGATTTTTTGCAAAATTATTCAAGAAAAAACAATAAAGTGATATAATGGGAGTAGATTAAGGAGAAGAAATGCCAGAAATTATGCCAAATGAAGTTCAAGCTTTTGCTAAAATTAAAGTTGTAGGTATCGGTGGTGCCGGTGGAAGCGCCGTTAATCGAATGAAAGATGTTGGTTTGAGTAACATCGAGTTTATTGCAATGAATACAGATGCCCAAGCTTTATATAAATCAAAGGCCGACAAGAAAATCCACCTTGGTCGTGAAACTACAAATGGTTTAGGCGCTGGTGCTGACCCGATTGTTGGTGAAAGTGCTGCTCTTGAATCTCGAGAAGAAATTCGAGAGGCTCTTGATGGTGCAGATATGGTATTTATCGCCATTGGTGCCGGTGGTGGAACTGGTTCTGGTGCCGGTCACGTTGTGGCTGAAATTGCTCGTGAAATGGGAATTTTAGTTATCGGCGTTGCAACACGTCCATTTACTTTCGAAGGCGCAAAACGCAAAACTAATGCTGATTGGGCAATTGAAAAGCTTGCTGCTGCGGTTGACACTTTAATAACGATTCCAAATGATCGTCTTCTTCAAACTGTTGACAGGAATTTGCCACTTCTTGAAACTTTTAAAATTGCTGACGATGTTCTTCGACAAGGTGTTCAGGGTATTTCCGAACTTATTACTGAGCATGGCTTAATCAACCTCGACTTCGCAGATGTTAAGTCAATTATGAGCAATGCCGGTTCTGCTTTGATGGGAATTGGCCGTGCAAGTGGTGATGATCGTGCTCAAAAAGCTGCCGAACAAGCTATTGAAAGCCCAATGATTGAGGTTTCAATTGATGGCGCGCGTGGTGTTCTATTCAACGTTGCTGGTGGTTATGATATGAGTATGAGCGAGATTCAGGAGGCGGCTGAAATTATTACTGGTGCTGTTGCTCCAGATGCAAATATCATTTTTGGCGCAACGCTTAAACCTGAGCTTGAAGATGAATTGATTATTACAGTTGTTGCAACTGGTTTTGACCATAATTATAATGAACCTGTAATAAATTCGCTCGAAAGTGCTGTTTCGAAAACTTTTAATCTTGAAGATGATCATGCTGAAGCGCAAGAAATCAACCATACAATTTCGAACGCAATTGATATGGAATTAAATAATGAAGAAAAAACTTCAGCCGAAGATTTTGCTAGTGATATCGAAACTAAAAATATTTGGGCTCAAGACGAAGAAGAAAAGGATGAGAGCGATATTCCTGCATTTTTGCGACGCCGAAAACGTAATAAAAAGGAAGATTAATGGAATTTAAACTTGACGAAACAAAAGTTTTGGAAAGTAGAATGTCGGTTGATGGTCAATCCATTCGCCGTCGCCGAGTTGCGCCAGATGGCACTCGTTTCACCACCTATGAGCGGATTGAAAAACCACGAATTGTTGTGATGAAGTCACACGGTGGTCGTGAGGATTTTAGCCGCGAAAAGCTTAAGAGCTCAATTATTCGTTCAATTGGAAAGTTTATTTCTGATCTTCAAGTTGAAGAAATTATCAATCGTGTTGAAAATGAACTTCTTCAAAAATCAAGTAAAGTTTCTTCACACCAGATTGGCGAAACGGTTCTTTCGGTCTTGTTTGAGATGAATAAAGTTGCTTACATTCGTTTCGCAAGTGTTTTTAATGGTTTTGAAACAGTTGAAGATTTCGAAGAGATTTTATTGAAGGTTAGAGAAGAAAATGAGAATTGTAGTAGTTTATAGAGATGCTAGCGATTATGGCCGTGAAGTTCGAGAATATATTGATGATTTCAAAAGGCAAACTTGGCTCGAAATTGAGCAAATGAACCCAGATGACAGTAGGAATCAATTTTTCTTGCAAGCTTATGATATCGTTGAATACCCGACAATCTTAGCGATTGCTGACGATGGCCGCCTTTTGCAGATGTGGCGTGGGCGACCATTACCGCTAATTGATGAAGTTGCTTATTATGCGTGCTAAATTATTAGAAATTTAGTGTGATTTTTATTTATTGTTCTTAAAGTTGTAACTGTATTTATTCTTCTATTATTTTGTTAAAACAAGACTGTTTCTTTGATCCAGAGCTGTTCGTAGTCTTCGTATTGAGATGCTAATTCCTTAGAAATTCTGATCATTTCATCTAGACGCTCTACTTCATCTGGAATATCAAATTTGTCTAAAACCTTGAAGAAATATTTGTTATTGATTCTGTATTTCATTATTGTGACTGTTTTCATAATCCTCCACCATTTTAACTTTTTCTAGATAAAATAATTTGTCCATATTAGCTTCTCGCTCACCTATGGTTTCTCCTTCCACGAGTTCGATTAAGACATCGTAAGCTCGTCGCTTGTATGCTATTAGTCTATCATATTCCTCTTTGGGAAGTTCCCATTCGTTATCTTGAGCTATTTCGTATAGAGTTTGTTTTCTCATATTTTACTCCGTCTATGTATTCATTATATCACATTTTAAATTATTAGGGAAAAACACC